>JAJUHH010000654.1 GCA_029267975.1 Clostridiales bacterium | reverse complement strand
ATCCACATAGGCTAATAATTCCTGCATCCACTTTGTATTCTTAAGCTCCTCATAGGAGGATAAGTCAAACATTCCTCGGATTCCTTCAATCCATTCCTTGGGCCAGGGAGCGCTCATAGAAAAATTATATAGCTGCAGCACCAACTCCTCGATGGGCAAGTCTGACTTTGAATAGGAATAGCTCTCGATCAGCTCATGAAACTCCTCTTTGCCTTCTTCATACCAGCGTTCCAAAATATCTGCGATAACATCGGATTTCATCAGGGTAATCTCCGCTTCTTCGGCAATGCGAAAAGAGGGATCAAGATCGATCCGGTGAAAATAGTTGCGGATGACATAAAGGCAAAAGCTATGTATGGTGGTAATCTGCGCACTCTGCAGCAGGGAGAGCTGTTTTTGAAGATGCTTGTTATCCGGCTCCCTGGCTAGTTTTGCATCAATTGCCTTACCGATTCTCTCCCGCATCTCAGCAGCCGCAGCATTGGTAAAGGTAACCACCAGAAGATGGTCGATATCCAAGGGCTTTTCCCCTTCAGAAATCATTGATATAATGCGCTCCACCAGTACAGCCGTCTTTCCTGAGCCGGCGGCCGCTGAAACCAGCAAATTCTTATTTCTTGTATCAATTACCCTTTGCTGTGCTTTCGTCCAAAACATTGCCTTCATCCTTCCCAAATATCTCTTCTTTCATCTCTTCCACTGGTTTCTTCGCAAGATTGCGGTATCCATGCCCGGGAAGCCTTACATCAAAGCCGCAGGCAGAACGATATTCACAATAATCACAGGCAGTACGCTGCTCCATCCTGTAAGGATTTAATCTCGTGTCTCCTGATAAGATCTGCCTGCTGTCATCTACCAGCTTATGGTTAACATAGTCCACCAATTCTCTCAGCTCCCTCTCCCTGGCGGTGGAGGACCGCTTGGTTAAGGCTCCATCCTTGTTGGTCTCAACCGGTATGACCTCAGACTTGGCAGAGGGACGCAGAACTCCATCCGGGCCGGCCAGTTTATGATCCATATT
>JAJUHH010000653.1 GCA_029267975.1 Clostridiales bacterium | reverse complement strand
ATAAACCGGCTGATAAGCCCATGTATTATGGTGGCAACAATCACGGTAGTATCGTTGAGATTAACGGGAATTGGTATATCTTCTATCACAGACATACCAATGGAACCAACTTCAGCCGTCAGGGCTGTATTGAGCCAATCATGGTCCTAAGTGATGGATCAATCCCTCAGGTCGAGATGACCTCCTGTGGGCCTAACGGTGGGCCTTTGGAAGGACGAGGTGAGTACCCGGCTTATCTTGCCTGCAATCTCTTCTGTAAAGACGAGGCCTTTTATACCGGAGCACCCGGAGAATGGATGGATAGCCGTTTTCCGAAGATTACGCAGGATGGCAGAGATGGGGATGAGGAGCTAGGCTATATTGCGAATATGAGGGATGGAGCTACGGCCGGATTTAAGTATTTTAATTGTCAGGGTATCAAAAAGGTAAAGATTAAGGTGCGTGGCTATTGCCGCGGAGCCTTTGAAGTGAGGACTTCCTGGGATGGCAACTCACTTGGCAGTATCCGGGTTGATGATTTTTCGAATGTATGGACCGAATATTCCGGTAATATTACGATCCCGGACGGTGTTCAAGCAATCTATCTTACTTATAAAGGAGAAGGAGGCGCAAGCCTGGCTTCCTTTAGCCTCGAATAGAGCGACTCCTTGATGACTAGTTATAATATGCTGAATAGTAAAAGAAAGGTGAGTAGACATTGGTAACTTTAAAAGAAATTGCCCGGATGTGCAATGTATCACCATCCACCGTATCGAACATATTGAATGGTAAACCGAAGGTAAGTGAAGAGACCCGGTTGAGGGTGCTGGAGGTTGTAAAGCAGACCGGATACCAGCCGAATTACTTCGCCCAGGGAATGCGGATGCAGAAAACCAGGATCATCGGAATTATTGTAGAAGATTTAAAAGAGTTCAGTACCACACCGATTGTTGAAGCAATCATGGCTTATTGCGAGGAGAATAATTATCGAGCAATTCTGCTGAATATGCGGCTCTATGATAAATGGCAGGACACCTGGTACGAGGATGAAGCTAAATT
>JAJUHH010000652.1 GCA_029267975.1 Clostridiales bacterium | reverse complement strand
GCTGGACTGTAGGTGATGAAGTACACTATCCGACTTCGTAAGCGAAAGCTCTGACAGGTCCTTTCTGATTACCGGATATTTTCTGCTTATCTCAGGCAAGTCCTCTCTTCCATGGATCTTCAGCAAGTCCGCAAGTATTTGCTCTGTCTCCTTATGATCCCTTGGCTCATTCCAAGGATACCTTACCGGGGCCGTAGGCAGTAGGATACCTGCAAAGGCCTCTTGGCCATCCACAGGTGAGCTAAGGCTTATCCTTGCCTTGCAGCGGATTGTGAACTCCAAGCTGCCGCCAAAGGCGATCACAAGGAAATGTTCTCCGGCTTTCAAGGGAACAGACCGGTTTTGTTCTACTGCCTGGCCATCCACAGATATCCCTCTCACATGGCCACATACGAAGCTGACCTCTGAAGCCTCCTCCAGCGTTAAAATACTCATGGCGCATTGTATACCGCCGCTTTGTGCAGCTAATTTAATGGATATACCCTCCGGTTCTTTGGCAAGCAGCACTGCTGCCAGACTTTTTCCGTAACATGGGGTAAAGGTCTGTTCCTTAATTATGCTTTGATGAAAGCGGTCTATGGGCGCATGGAGAAGTTCCTTCCCCACTACCTGGCAGGGTTCCCATTGTTCCTCTGACGCATCGTCGATGCCTTTATCAGCTCTTCTGTCTACCCTTTCTTCCACTGCTGCATGGATAAAGTAATCCATGCCCTCATTCACAGACCTGTCCTGCCTGCAGCTCCAACTGCCATCACTTACAAGGATGGTTTCTTCATCAGCCCGAAGCTCAAGGGCAAAACCGGTGGCAGTTTCCTCTCCCGCTTCGATATAGAGCACGTCCACCCTGTTCTCTCCGACAATCAGATACTTTGTTACATCAAATACCTCATAGGCCCGATCAAACATATAGGAGCGTTCTGTCAGCAATACCGCCAAGCTGCCATTGAGATAGATCTCGGCATAGCCGACTTCCTGAGAGGCTATTTTGGCCGCCATGGCTAAGAGTACTGCCTTTTCCGGCTTGTCTTTGAGGGTAAAGGAATTCCTGAAATAGCTATGGGTATTCTTT
>JAJUHH010000651.1 GCA_029267975.1 Clostridiales bacterium | reverse complement strand
GCTCAAGCTACTTTATCCAGCAGTTCAAGCTCTACAAGCACATCTCTCCAAAGCAATATCAGCTGCGTTATAAAATAAGCAGATGAAAGCAGGCAGATACAACAAACTTAGCCCTACACAGCACAAATAATAAGACAGCGCTCACTATGCGGAATGCCTTCCGTAATTGTTCAAGCGCTGTCTGTTTATTATACTTATCATTGCTTCGTCTTATCTGTAGGTGAAGTGAAATCATGGCTAAATTTGTTCTGACCCTGGGAGCCCTGATCTGCGGTATCGGCCTTGCCACTCTCCACAATATTCTTTGAGGTATCCGTCAGCTCCAAGGACTGCCTTCGTTCCTTTTCCTTACGATATCTCTGGTTCGACTGCTTACTCAAGCAATCACTTCCTTTCTTCCTTTGTGAGCTTATTATATCTCAAAATAAGAAAAGAAATACTAGCGTAATAATCTAATCTTCTCCTGATACTCTTTGATCAGACCTTCGTTATATTCGGTACCGGAAGTAATGTTGGCGCTTTTATACACCGGCGGTATCTTACCTTCTTTTAAATATCTGTTCTCAATCTTTAAGGCAATTCTCTGTGCGATATATAAGCTGCTGAAGGTGGAGCCTCCACCGGTTGCCAGCCCGTCCGGCAGGGTTAGAAGGCCATCCCCCATGGGGACATGATTATCTATCACAATATCACACACCTCATATAGCTTTTTGCCTTCTGCATGTCTGGAGACAAGCTTCCCGGAGGCCTTCAGGGAGCTAATGCCTACTACGGTAAGTCCGGCATTTCTGGCATAGATTGCCGCCTCTATGGGAACATTGTTGATTCCGCTGTTGGAGGAGATCAGTAAGGTATCTCCCTCTTTTATCCCTGCTTTTTGTAATATCTCTTCCGCCAGACCGGCCTTGCGTTCATTTAACATACTGCCAATGGCTCCGGCCTCCAGCGTCAGGGAGGGATCCAGGATGGGATTCACCGGTACAAGTCCGCCTGCCCGAAAGAAGAGCTCTTCGGCAATCATATGGGAATGTCCGGTTGCAAATACATGAAGTAAACCACCCCTGCGAATGGATTCATATG
>JAJUHH010000650.1 GCA_029267975.1 Clostridiales bacterium | reverse complement strand
TCATCCTCTCAAATTCCTCGGAACTTGCATACTTGATCGCCTTGCCCACATTACCGTTAGAGAAATCTGCTGCTACCTGGGCTTTATAGTCCGGAATATGATGGCGCACCATAAGAAATTCTTTGATGAGCCCCTTATCCACCGGTTTCAGATGAAGTACAACACACCTGGAGAGTATCGTCGGAAGTATCGCTCCGATATTACTTACCAGAAGCAGAATAATCGCATATTCCGGAGGCTCTTCTATGGTTTTTAAGAGTGCATTTTGTGCCTGCTCTGTCAGCTTGTCCGCGTCGTCAATGAGATAGATTTTATACTTGCTATCATAGGGCTTTACCTGAATATCAGCATTGACCTGAAGTCTGATATCATCCACACCGATACTTACCTTCTCATGGGTAACAGGAATAATATCCGGATGATTGCCGGAATCCGCCTGCAAACAGGATTTACAGCGATTGCAGGACAAGATGCCTTTATCCTCACATTGCAGGGTCTTGGCGAAGGTTGTGGCAAGAAGCTTCTTCCCCATGCCCTCTTCCCCATGGAAGATATAAGCATGAGAAACCTTTCCCGCACTAATCGCATTTTGAAGATGCCGTATGATACTTTCATGTCCAATAATTTGCTCAAAGTCTTGCATGGTATTCTCCATTCTTATGAAACTTGGCTACCTGAATGCAGCTTACACATCCCTTTAAGTCAGGATATCCAGCAACAATCCTCTGATTTCATCTATTTTGTTCAGAATAAGCATATGATCTTTTTCATCCTTGATCAACTCTGCTGCCAGATCATCCAGATTCTTGTCCACCAGCTTAATCATAGTATAAACTCTATGCCTACCCTTTTTATCAAGAAAATTCTCTCTGGAGAACTTATGGGAGCGGTTTACGATCTCATTCATAAATTCTTTGATCAATTCACGGTAACGCCGCATATCTTTCACATCCATATGTTTAGCAATCCGCTTACCCCAGGTTGAGATTTCATATAACATACCGTTAAGCTTATTTTGTAAATCCTGCTCTTCGATATTCGATATTAAAGTAAACTTAAAGGAACCGTCTGCCTCAGGCACAGGCGGCTTATG
>JAJUHH010000649.1 GCA_029267975.1 Clostridiales bacterium | reverse complement strand
GATATACCACATAGAAGATCAGGATGCTTTCCAACAGTACAGACATGTTTGCTTACTGCTGTGCTGCTTCACTATTAGAAGCGGCAGCAGCACCATTATTCATATCCTCTTGTGTCCCACTGTTCTCCGGGTCGCCGCTTTCGCCTGACTCTTCGCTACTATCCTCAGGTTCTCCCTGATCAATATCAGGATCTTCTGCGTCACTATCATCCTCATAATCCATTTCATTATCTGTCTCATCCTCCGGATCAGTATCCTCTGTCAGGTCATCCTCCTCATAGTCAGGTGTCTCATCCAAGGGTTCCTCCTCCAGGGGCTCTTCCTCCACCGGTTCTTCCTCAAGGGGCTCCTCCGTGGGTTCTGCATCTATCTCTTCCCCTTCGATTGGCTCTGTATCTTCCTGATCTTTAGCATCTTCGATTGCCTGTAATGCTGCTTTCCAATCATACAGTTCAAATTCCTTAGTCATGGAAGAGGTATGGATCGCTTCCATGTAATTATGCCATATGGTTCCCGGATAGCTGGCCCCGGTAAGGCCCTTTACAGATTGAGGAAGGTCATAGCCTACCCAGACGCTGGTGGTATAATAAGGGGTGTAGCCCACGAACCAGCCATCCTTCTTATCGTCGGTAGTTCCGGTCTTACCTGCACTGACTGTGTTTGTAAGGCCCAGGCCCTTGGCGGTTCCTCTCTTGATCACTCCTGTCAAAGTCTCCGTCATCATTCTGGCTGCATTTGTCTGATAGATCTGCTTTGTCTCTACGGGATCAGATACAAGCTCATTCCCCTCAGCATCCATGATCTTCACAATACAGGTGGGCGTCCGGTAATAGCCGTCGTTCTCAAGAGCTGCGTAGGCTGCTGCCATCTCTACCGGGCTGACCCCGATGGTCAAACCACCCAGCGCTGCTGCCGGTACATAATCCTGTCTGCTGATACGATTAAAATTCATATCCAGAAGATAGGATAAGCCCACCTCCGGGGTCAGTTCTTCAAAAAGCTGCCAGGCAACCGTATTCTTAGACAGCTCCACAGCCTTCTGCAGTTTGATCTTGCCCAGATAGGTATTATCTGAGTTCTTGGGCCCTCCTTCAAACTTAACATCTGTCACAGG
>JAJUHH010000648.1 GCA_029267975.1 Clostridiales bacterium | reverse complement strand
TTTATCAAAACCAATCTGGCTAAAGCCGACAATTGATGATTTTAAGAGGCATGATAAGACAAGATTTACCCAGGATAATTTTATTGATCAAATAGATTTTGATTATCTTGAGATCCATGTGATCGAAGAAGATTAAAGTTGAATACAATAGGAACATGGTAAATGCTTTGCAGGGGGAGCAAAGCCTGATAAGGGCAAAATGTTGCCTGGAAAGGATTTGACGTATGAAACTGCAATATAAGATGTTACCTGTTATTTTAATATTTGTACTGATACTGGCTGCCTGCAGGGATAGTAAGAAGGATGATTTGTTCCAGCAGGAGCCGGGAGAGAAGACCTTGTCGCAGGATACAAATAAGGCTGAGTCTGTGCCGACACCTGCCGGACTTGTGCAGGAAGAGACGGCATTAGCAGCTGCAGCAGCGGAAGATAATAATGAGAAGCCTGCAGAGGATAATCAAAAGGATAAGAAAGAGGGGCAGGAGGGGACTATGGATACGCTCAGCGAGAATATTGACGAAGCATTTTCTTATGAGATGATCAGTGATGTGATCAAGGAGAGGATTAATGGTAAGTCTTATGCGAAGGACTGCGAAGTTCCTTACTCGGATTTACGCTATGTGAGGGTACTTCACTATGGCTTTGACGGCAAGGTTCATGAAGGTGAGCTAATCGTGAACAAGGACATTGCTGAGGATATCGTAGAGATCTTTAAGGAACTGTATGAGATAAAGTATCCCATAGAGAAAATGGTTCTGATCGATGAATACAATGCTGATGACAATGCCTCCATGGCGGATAATAATACCTCTGCCTTCAATTACCGGGTGGTGGAGGGAACGGACAGAATATCAAAGCACGGATATGGTCTGGCCATTGATATCAATCCGCTCTATAATCCCTATATTCATACCATCGACAAAGAGACAGTCATAACACCGGTGAACGGTGCTAGGTATGCCGACCGCTCCTTGGACTGCGAATATTATATTAAGAAGGACGATGCTTTATATAATGCCTTCATCAAGCGGGGCTTTACCTGGGGTGGTGAATGGAAGAACAGCAAGGATTATCAGCATTTTCAGAAGGTAACAGAGTAAGGGGCAGGTCACAAAACATTG
>JAJUHH010000647.1 GCA_029267975.1 Clostridiales bacterium | reverse complement strand
TTTATCAAAACCAATCTGGCTAAAGCCGACAATTGATGATTTTAAGAGGCATGATAAGACAAGATTTACCCAGGATAATTTTATTGATCAAATAGATTTTGATTATCTTGAGATCCATGTGATCGAAGAAGATTAAAGTTGCATACAATAGGAACATGGTAAATGCTTTGCAGGGGGAGCAAAGCCTGATAAGGGCGGAATGCCGCTTGGAAAGGATTTGACGTATGAAGCTGCAATATAAGATAATACCTGTTGTTTTAATATTTGTACTGATACTGGCTGCCTGCAGAGACAGTAAGAAGGATGATCTGTTCCAGCAGGAGCCGGGTGAGAAGACCTTGTCGCAGGATACAGATAAAGCTGAGTCTGTGCCGACACCTGCGGGACTTTTGCAGGAAGAGACGGCACTGGCAGCTGCGGCAGCGGAAGATAATAATGAGAAGCCTGCAGAGGATAGTCAAAAGGATAAGAAAGAGGAGCAGGAGGGGACCATGGATACGCTCAGCGAGAATATTGATGAAGCATTTTCATATGAGAAGATCAGTGATGTGATCAAGGAAAGGATTAATGGTAAATCCTATGCCAAGGACTGCAAAGTTCCTTACTCGGATTTACGCTATGTGAAGGTACTTCACTATGGCTTTGACGGCAAGGTTCATGAAGGGGAGTTGATTGTGAACAAGGACATTGCTGAGGATATCGTAGAGATATTTAAGGAACTGTATGAGATAAAGTATCCTATTGAGAAAATGGTTCTGATCGATGAATACAATGCGGATGACAATGCTTCCATGGCGGATAATAATACCTCTGCCTTCAATTACCGGGTGGTGGAGGGAACGGACAGGATCTCCAAGCACGGATATGGTCTGGCCATTGATATTAATCCGCTCTATAATCCCTATATCCATACGATAGACGGAGAGACAGTCATTACACCAGTGAACGGTATCCAGTATGCCGACCGGTCCCTGGACTGTGAATATTATATTAAGAAGGACGATGCTTTATATAATGCCTTCATCAAGCGGGGCTTTACCTGGGGTGGTGAATGGAAGAACAGCAAGGATTATCAGCATTTTCAGAAGGTAACAGAGTAAGGGGCAGGTCACAAAACATTG
>JAJUHH010000646.1 GCA_029267975.1 Clostridiales bacterium | reverse complement strand
CATCCATTACCCTTGCAGCTCTTAATACCTGCTTCATTTCACCGTCATAGGCTCCGGCATTCATGGTAACGGCGCCGCCAAGGGTACCAGGAATTCCTGAAGCAAATTCAAGTCCGGTCAGGCTATGTTCTGCTGCTACGTTGGCAAGCCTCGCAAGGAGAATTCCTGCCTGGGCAGTAATGATTCCATCTTCCTTCACCTGAACCTGTGAGAAGTTATCCCCTAACTGCAGGATCAGACCCCGGACACCTTCGTCAGATACCAGAAGGTTGCTGCCATTTCCACAGATATAATAAGGGACCTGCTCTTCCCTGCACAAATGTATTATTGCTCTTATTTCCTCTACCTCTGCCGGTGTCACAAAGTAATCCGCTTTTCCGCCAATGTGAAGGGAGGTATGGTTCTCCATCGCCTCATCCCTTTTCACATGGGCTTCCGGGACGGTAAGAACTAATTTCTGATAAAAAAGGTCCTCCAAGACAATACCTCCATTCTGCCACAATTCTCCTGAACAAACCTGAGCCGCAGCTCGGCATGCATGCATCAGCAAGCGGAGTACAGACTCAGGCTCTATACACTCAATAATTTATATGCGCTTATTGTAAGACTATGATTAAAGCGCCAAAGGTCCTATGCTTCTATACAAATCAGTTTAGCGGACCTTCCTACTATTCAATACTACTATTCAATGATCAGCTTTGCAGCCCCGTAGATACCCGCATCATTACCCAGTGTCGCCAGCTTGAATTCCTTATTTCTTAAAGCCGGCAATGCGTAAGCCTGATAGTGCTTCTTAATGGTCTCTGTCAGAATTTCTCCTGCCTTGGATACACCGCCGCCGATGACGAAGGCTTCCGGATCCACAACATGTGCAATATGTGACAGGGCAAGGCCCAGATAATGGCTGGCCTTCTCCACAACCTGAAGGGATACCTTATCTCCTGCTTTCGCATGATCAAATACCATCTTGGCACTGATCTCTTCCTTTTCCCTCAGGGTGGAAGGTTCCGATGTCTCACTTAAAAGCTTCTTGGCCATTCTCACAATACCGGTTGCGGAAGCATACTGCTCTAAGCATCCCTGCTTCTTGCATCCACAGTACTCAGTTTCTTCCTCATTTACA
This sequence comes from Clostridiales bacterium, assembly GCA_029267975.1. GTDB lineage: Bacteria > Bacillota > Clostridia > Lachnospirales > Lachnospiraceae > Mobilitalea. Next base: position 56 of record JAJUHH010000646.1, on the reverse strand, counting down.
AGGATATGTCCGACTTCACCGCCTGCACCTGTGCTGCCGGTCAGAATATGACCATT
>JAJUHH010000645.1 GCA_029267975.1 Clostridiales bacterium | reverse complement strand
GGAGATATCCCATTACAGTTCAGCACTCATGTACAGAAGGCATATGGCCCTCAGATCATGGTCAGGGCACATATCCATAGTTATATCGAGATCATCTATGCTCAGGAGGGAGAATTCCAGATATTATTAAATAATCAGGACTATCGTTTCCAAAGCGGAGATATGGTTCTGATTAACTCCAATGAAATTCATAAAATATTGTCTCTGGGCAAGGGCTTAAATCAATATGTGGTTGTAAAGTTTGAACCGGAGATGCTTTATACCACCTCTCAGACCCTCTTTGCCATGAAATATGTGATGCCCTTTCTCTTAAATGACTCTACCCATCAGAAGGTATTCTTAAGAGAAGAGCTGGAGAAAACCGTGATCCCCAGCCTGATCCTGGGCATCAGCCAGGAGGATTCAAGGAAAGAATATGGCTATGAATTAGCAATCAGAGCAAACATCTATAATTTATTTCTTTTGATCCTGCGCAGATGGAATGAGCAGAACGTTGATCTCAATCTCGATATGGGACTCAATAAGGATATTATGGCCAGGCTTCAGAAGGTCTTTGATTATATTGAAGATAACTACGCCGATGATATCACCGCTTTACAGATGGCGCAGATGTGCAATCTCAGCTATAGTTACTTTTCACGGCTATTCACCCGCGTGATGAAGCGAAGCTTCAAGGATTATCTTAATTACGTACGGATCTCAAAGGCCGAGCTTTTGCTTACTACCACGGGATTAAATATCACAGAAATCGCCATGCAGGTTGGCTTTTCCAGCTCAAGCTACTTTATCCAGCAGTTCAAGCTCTACAAGCATATCTCTCCAAAGCAATATCAGCTGCGCTATAAAATCAGCAGATGAAAGCAGGCAAGTGCAGCGGCTTGGACCTATAAAGCACAAATAATAAGACAGCGCTTACCATGCGGAATGCCTTCCGTAATTGCTTAAGCGCTGTCTGTTTATTTTACTTATCATTGCTTTCTCTTATCTGTCGGTGAAGTGAACTCATGGCTGAATTTATTCTGCCCCTGGGAGCCCTGCTCTGCACCATGGGTCTTGCCGGCACCCACAATATCCTTGGAGGTATCCGTCAGCTCCAAGGACTGCCTTCGATCCTTTTCCTTACGATATTTCTGGTTCGACTGCTTACTCAAGCAATCACTTCCTTTCTTCCTTTGTAAGCTTATT
>JAJUHH010000644.1 GCA_029267975.1 Clostridiales bacterium | reverse complement strand
TACCGATGCTAAGATGCAGACACTGACGGAGATGCTTGGATCAGGGGATCCCAAATGTGAATGGCTGGGGTATCAGAGGTTGTTTGAATCAAATATAATGCGCAGCAGTAAGAGCGGCAGCAATACACAAAATTAAATTGCAGCTAAATAGAATGAGTTTGAGTAAGGGATGTTGCAATATCGGATTATATTTACCGAAAAAAGAGACGGATGAATAGTGCTTCATCCGTTTCTTTTGGTAAGATTCGTATCAATTTACTTCAGACTCTTATGATACGTAAGTAAGGAGAATGAGATGGAGAACGTGGTTAATCCGGTTAATGTGGCTAATATAGTCAAAAAGAACGACCAGGTTGAAATAGTAATCGAAGATATGGGAGCTGAGGGGGAAGGAATCGGCAGATATCAGGGCTATACTCTCTTTGTCAAGGACACGGTTATGGGAGATAGGGCTCTGGTGCAGGTAACGAAAGCAGGCAAGACCTATGGTTATGCCAGACTTGTGAAGATACTTGAGCCCTCTCAGTTTCGCGTTGAGCCCCGTTGCCCTATCGCGGCAAAATGCGGCGGCTGCCAGCTGATGCATGTGGATTATGCTAAGCAGCTGCAGTATAAGGAGGATAAGGTCCGCAGCTGTCTCAGCAGAATCGGCGGATTCAGCGCTATCCCTATGGAACCCATTGTGGGTATGGAGGAGCCCTATTATTACCGTAATAAGTCCCAGTTTCCGGTAGGACGCAATAAGGACGGTTCCATTGCCATCGGCTTTTATGCCGGACGGACCCACTCCATTATCGACACCGCACATTGCTATATTGGTGCCAGGGTGAACGATGAGATCATTGCTTTTGTCCGCTCCTTCCTGGAGCAATTTAATATAGAACCTTATCATGAGGAGACCCATAAGGGATTGGTACGCCATATCCTTACCAGAGTCGGATATCGCTCCGGTGAGATCATGGTCTGTCTCGTAGTGAATGGAAGAGATATTCCCCATAAGGAGGAACTGATCAAGGGCTTACGCAGTATTCCGGGGATGAAGAGCATCTGCCTGAATGTGAACCGCGAGAAGACCAATGTCATCCTTGGAAATGAGATCATATCTATATGGGGAGAGCCCTATATCACTGATTCCATCGGTGAGGTGAAATATCAGATCTCACCCCTGTCCTTCTATCAGGTAAATCCTATACAGAC
>JAJUHH010000643.1 GCA_029267975.1 Clostridiales bacterium | reverse complement strand
TATTTTGTAACTCACTCATATTTGCCGCTCCTTCCACTGCGTAAAGTAGTGATGATTTTCTTGCTGATTAATACCGTCACTAATACGGCCACTGAGACCAGAGCTGTAAAACCGCCGGGAGCAACATTTAAGTAAAAGGATAGTACTAGTCCCAGCATAATGTCGATGACACTGAAGATAACTGAGAAGATGAGGGTAAGTCGGAAGCCCTTTTCCAGCTGCAGTGCGGTTGCCACTGGAAGTGCGATCATGGAGCTGAGCACCAGGACACCTACGATTCTGATGGATACGGAGATGGCAGCTGCCACAAGCAGGGAGAAGACATAATTAATCAGCTTTACCTTCACCCCGGCCACCTTGGCAGCCTCCTCATCGTAAGCTATATAAATCATTTGATGATATAAGAAAATTACCGTCAGCACAGAGATCACGCTAAGGATGATTACCATGATCAGGTCAAACCTGGTTACGGTGAGGATACTGCCAAACATAAAGGAATCCGCATTGGCCCGAAGCTTACCTGAGCTGATGATGGTAATCGCTGTACCGACGCTCAGGGATAAGACAATGGTAAGGATTAAATCGGCATACTTTTTAAAGTAATTGCGCAAAAATTCAATCAAAGCGCCGCATATGGAGGTAAAGACAAAGGCTCCAAGAATGGGATTTTGATGGGTCAATAAGCCCATGGTTACTCCTGCCAGGGAAGCGTGGGCTAAGGTATCCCCGATCAGGGAATATCTGCGTAGCACCAGAAATATTCCGATGCAGGGGCAGAGGATCGATATAAATATGGAAACAAGTATTGCATTCTGCATGAAGCTATAGTTAAGCATTGCTATCTTCCTTTCCTGTGCGGGTTAAGAATTCATCCTTATATAAATCAGGGGAACACAGATGCCCATGTCCATCCTTCAGGTGATAGATGAGGGTGGAATTGGAAACAGCAGCATCCAGATTATGCTCCACTGAGACAATGGTAATCTGATTTTCAAGATTAATCTTCTTTAGGAAAGCATAAATCTCCTTCTGGCTGCTTCTGTCAACACCAGTGGAGGGCTCGTCCAGGATCAAAAGATCCGGGCTGCCCATTAAGGCTCTTGCAATCAGTATTTTTTGCATCTGCCCACCGGACAGGGTGCCCATGAGGGCGTCCTTAAACTCCGTCATTCCGACCTGTCTGAGCTTTTCTGTAAT
>JAJUHH010000642.1 GCA_029267975.1 Clostridiales bacterium | reverse complement strand
GGGCGGTAAAGGTCTGGTAGGCAAGGGCTTCAGTCCAGGAGCTGACCAGCTTGGTCTTTAATTCCTCGCTGGCAGGCTGCAGGGTATCATCCCAGTCTCCACCGGCGTAAGTGATTAAGCCGGTATCTTTAATCATGCGGGTACGCTTGATACATCCGATTGACCTGCTGATGTGGGTAATGAGACTTTCCTTTAACTCCGGCTGATCAAGATAAGGAAGTGGCTCCTCGAGAATGGAGCTGTCATCGGAGGCCAGGATATAATCGGCAACACTCTTTAGGGGCCAGAAGATAACATCACCATGGCATTCACCTGCATTGGTAGTATATCGATCAAACATAAACCACTGTGGCCATTCACTGCTTTGTGTGCTCTGGTGGGAGAAGATGTTTAAAAGAATCTGCCTTACCAGCTTATAATTCTGGGTACTAAGAAAGAACTCCAAGGGACCCTGGCAGATATCACGGGTGCCCCATGCAGCTCCACCGGGCTGCTCCAATCCATGAGGCATGGCATAGTGAATCATGGCATTATGTGCATACCACCATGCAGTAATGTTCAATTGAGTAATACTATCATCGGATTTTTTCGCTTGCAGATGGAAATGGTTGATCAGTGCACGGTAATAATCCTCAACCGCATGTTTTTCCTCCTCGAAACGATATAACTTCTCACGCGCTTCCTCCTGCTCTGTCAGATAAGCACTGATTACCAGGCGAAGGGCAGCTTTTTGCTTAAGCTCCAGGGTGATGAAGGACGGGTCATAGCTTGTTTCATTATCATAGAAGATGCGGTCATCACTGATGCCGGGATCCTCTCCCGGAACTGTAATATTATAATGCAGTCCAGGGTACTGATCAGATTCAAGCTCAAAGCGAAGTCCGTCCGGGATTAAACTGTAATTCACCTCGTGGGTAAATTCGTTGCTGCCAAGAGACACCTGATGGGTGATAATAAAGTCGTAGGATATACCCTTCCTGCTTGTTAGCTCCAGGGTTACATCCGCATGCTCTCTTGCGGTATAAGCGGTAATGATTAATACATCCTCCGGAAGCTTGTAGAACCAACGGGAGTAGTTCATACCCATTTCATATACTGCAGGCAAGGTCAGAAGTCGGTAGCTTCCCTCAAGCTTAAGATATATTCTCTGGCCGCTGTTTTTTAATAAATTTAGAAAGCCTCTGGGTGTGGACAGGAACTTATG
>JAJUHH010000641.1 GCA_029267975.1 Clostridiales bacterium | reverse complement strand
GGCAAATATCAGGGCATGGATCGATATGAAGCCCGTAAGCAGATTGTAAACGATTTAAAAGAACTGGGACTCCTGGTGAAGATAGAGGAGCATACCCATAACGTAGGAACCCATGACCGCTGCAATACTACCGTAGAACCCCTGGTGAAGCAGCAGTGGTTTGTTAAGATGGATGAGCTGATTAAGCCTGCGATACAGGGGGTAAGATCCGGCGAGATCCAGTTTGTGCCGGAGCGTTTTGAAAAGATCTATTTTAACTGGGCAGAAAATATCCGTGACTGGTGTATCTCCAGACAGCTCTGGTGGGGCCACCGTATTCCGGCATATTACTGTGACGGCTGCGGTGAGGTTATCGTATCCAAGGAAGAGCCCTCAAGGTGCCCTAAGTGCGGCTCCACCCATTTGCGACAGGATGAGGATACACTGGATACCTGGTTCAGCTCCGCTCTATGGCCCTTCTCAACCCTTGGATGGCCGAATAAGACAGAGGAACTGGAATATTTCTATCCAACAGATGTACTGGTAACCGGCTATGATATCATTACCTTCTGGGTTTTAAGAATGGTATTCTCCGGCTATGCGCATATGGGAGAGAAGCCCTTCAGTAAGGTGCTCATTCATGGTCTGGTGAGAGACTCCCAGGGACGTAAGATGAGTAAGTCTCTTGGCAACGGTATTGATCCTCTTGAGGTGATTGATAAATACGGTGCGGATGCCCTTCGTTTCTCCCTGATCACCGGTAATGCACCCGGCAATGACATGCGCTTCTACTGGGAGAGGGTAGAATCCAGTCGTAACTTTGCCAATAAGGTATGGAACGCCTCCCGCTTCATTATGATGAATCTGGAGAAGGCCCAGCTGACGGAAGAAATCGATGAGAAGCTCCTAACCTTTGCAGACAAATGGATCCTATCCAAGGTAAATAAGCTGGTAGCAGAAGTTACCGAAGGGCTGGAAGGCTATGATCTTGGTATCTCGGCCCAGAAGGTATATGACTTCATATGGGAAGAATTCTGCGACTGGTATATTGAGATGGTGAAGCCAAGACTTTACAGTGAGACTGATGAAACCAAGGCTGCGGCCCTCTGGACCTTAAAGCATGTGCTGATAAGCTCCCTGAAGCTGCTCCACCCTTACATGCCCTTTGTAACTGAGGAGATCTTCTGTACCCTTCAGGAAATGTCAGGTCAGGCGGAAGCAGATTCC
>JAJUHH010000640.1 GCA_029267975.1 Clostridiales bacterium | reverse complement strand
TATAATCCGGGCGTTGTGATCGGTGCCCTGGTGGAGCTGTACCGAATAGACGGATCACAAAATACCCTGGATACTGCGGTTAAGCTGGCAAAGGAAGCAAAGCGTTATTACGCAGATGCCCATGAGGGGATTCTTCCTTATGAAGGAGTGGATGACTGCGGCTTATTTAAAGGTATATTTGTGAGATATATTGAGCAGTTAACTGAGGTATGCCCTGAGCTTTTGGACATGAAAGATATGATTTTAAAGAACGCCCGCTGTGTCATGGAAAAGGGAATGAATGATAAGGGTTTGATCGGCAGAAGCTGGGATAAGAAAGAAGAGGGCCGGGTTGACCTGGCACAGCACCTGAGCGGCATAATGTTATTGGAGATGGCTGCGAAGCTATGCAAAGACATCTAAAGCCAAGGAAGGATGGGGATAGGTTGAAGCATAACATTAGTAAAAGGATTACAAAGAAATGGTCTCTATTGTGGCTGAGCATCATTCTGCTTTTGGCAGTAGTCGGCGGCTGCGATGCCACATCAAGCAGTGAAAAAGAGAATTCAGATACAGATACAAGCATAGAATTAGATGACAGTACAAAGACAGATACAGATAAGGATAATACAAGCACAGCATCAGAGAATGCAGAGGATGAAAGAAAGGAAGCGACACAATTGACGAAGGATATGGCAAAAACTGCTTTGGACAGCTTTTTATCCAGCTTTTATGTAAAAGAAGACAAGGGCGGCTACATTGTTGGGGAGGACTTCTGGCAGCAGGCAGAGATCTTTGAAATTGTCATTGATGCTTATGAGCGGACCGGAGAGGAAACATACCTTGCATTGATTGATGATATGTACCGGGGCTTTCTTGCAAAGCATGGTGAGGATTGGTCCTATAATGATTTTAATGACGATATTATGTGGATGACCATTGCGTGTACCAGGGCCTATGAAGCGACCAAGGATGCCAGGTATCTGACCATAGCCGAAAAGCATTTTAATATTGTATTTGATCGTGCCTGGAGTGATGACCTGGGCGGCGGTCTCTTTTGGAAGACAGATAACAAGACGAAGAATTCCTGTATTAATTCGCCCGCAGCTATCGCAGCCTGCCTGTTGGGGAATGCAAGCGGGAATCAGGAGTATTATGATAAGGCTGTGATGATCTATCAGTGGGAGAAAGATAATTTATTTGGTCCTACCGGAGCGGTATTTGATGC
>JAJUHH010000639.1 GCA_029267975.1 Clostridiales bacterium | reverse complement strand
GGGAACCTGATAGGATCTGAAGTGCTTTGAGGCTTGCTTCAGGTGAGACCGCTTTATTGGCAACCATTCGGTCAGAGGCTGCTTTATTCGTCCCTGTAGGATAGACGGAGCTTGCTTCGCGAACCCTATCCGTAGTAATGTGAGCTTTATCCGAAGAACCATAACCCTTATACGAAGAAGCATAAGTGTTATCCTTCGATTGATTTGCTTCCATAGCATAAGAGAAATTCTGAGGCTGCAGCTGACTTCTGCGCTTCTCTTCAAAGGGCTCCGGCAGGGCTTGCTGCTCTTTTTTTGTCTCCTCCGGCTTTGATAAGGATACCTTTGGGATCAGCTCCTTTCCTGCCAGGGCATCCCTGATGGAACGGTAGATAAATTGATATACCTCATCCCCATTCCCCAGTCTGACCTCCAGCTTCTGCGGATGTACATTCACATCGATCAGGGAGGGATCAAGCTCAAAGTAAATGGAGGTAAAGGGATATTTATGCTGCATCATATAGGGTTTATAAGCCTCTTCGATGGCCCTGGTGATCACATTACTCTTAATATATCTGCCATTAATGAAATAGTTCTCATAATTGCGGTTTCCACGATTGATTACCGGTTTCCCCAGATAGCCGGTGAGCTTCATGCTTCCGGAAGCAGCCTCTAAAGGCAGCAGCTCCTTTACGATATCCCTGCCATATACCTGGTAGAGAATATCCTTACTGCTATTATTACCAGTAGTTTGCAGCTTTACCTGATTATTCATAATAAATTTGAAAGAAATATTCGGATGGGATACCATCAGCCTCTCCATGAGATCACTGATATAGCTGGCCTCGGTCATGGGGGACTTTAGGAATTTACGTCTGGCCGGTGTATTATAAAAGAGATTTCGCACAATAATCGTGGTACCGCCGGGGCAGCCAATCTCCTCTATCGACTTCTCTTCTCCGCCTTCAATGATGTATCGGAAACCATTTAATGCGTTGGGAGTCTTAGTGATCAATTCCACCTGAGCCACTGAGGCAATGCTTGATAAGGCCTCACCGCGAAAGCCGAGGCTTCTTACACTGAGCAGATCCTCAGCAGTCTGGATCTTACTGGTGGCATGACGCATAAATGCCATAGGAATATCCTCTTTCGCAATCCCTCCGCCATTATCTGTAATACGGATGAAGGAGAGACCACCCTCCTTGATCTCGGCGGTAATGGCTGTAGCT
>JAJUHH010000638.1 GCA_029267975.1 Clostridiales bacterium | reverse complement strand
GGATGGGGCAAGCGCCGGACTCACATTCCTTATCCAGGATCTCTCTCTCCTCTGCATCTTCAAGCTCTGCCAGCAGGTCATAATCAATAGGCTTGATCCGCTTTACCCGCGCTTCATAATCTTCCTTACTGGTACTCTCATAAGGCATCAGAGGATAGGAATCTTCAAACAGGGGCAGCAGGGTGATTCCCACAGCATAATTAAAGTTCTCATATAACCACTGTGCAACCTCTTCCCACTCATGTTCTCTCACATGTACGGTAATAGAGGTATTATGATCCGACCAATGCTTCATGGATAGCTTATAAAGCTCCAATTGCTCCAGGGCTCCCACGTCATGTTTGGTTCTTCCCTCCGGGGCCTGAATAGGGAATTCAATTACCTTAATGCTGCAGTTCTCATCCGATTGTCCCACCTCATTATAGATTGGATAACTACCCTGGGCAGCTATCATTTTATAGAGAGGATCCGAGGTGGAGATACGGACACGACGGATATAATAATTGGAATGGGCAAAATGAATTCCTGAGCTGACGCAGGGAAGAGTAGAAAGGCTACCCTCAGGCTTAATGGTGGTCATCAGCTCCGGAACTGTAATCCCAAGTTCCTTGGAATAACGTCTTCCTTCCTCATGCACTGCCTCACGAAGCTCAGAAAGAAGCTCTGCCAGCTCATCATAATTCATGCCGGTCTTGTTAAGCATATCCATCATACCGGTCAGAGAGACACCGATAATTCTGTCCTCATGCATCACACGATTCCATTCCGGCAATTCCACCTCTACCAGGGTCATTCGAAGGGCTACTCTGGTGGAAAGCTTAATGACTTCGATCAAGTCCTCCTTATTAAGCTTGCCATCTTCCACAAAGGCCATCAGATTGTTGGTGGTAAGATTGCAGCACTGCTTGGATCGAAGCAGAATCTCACCGCAGGGATTGCAGCCACGGAAAGAGGGCTTTCTGCGAAGGGCCTCCACCCCATTGATAAAGCCTGGTTCGCCATTTATCTTAATAGAGTTAATAATCTCCCTGATTCGTTCCAGGGAAGGCTTGTGAGTATAAAGGACAGAATTATTGCTCATTCTGCGGTGGGAAATCTCCGGATCTTCTATCCAGTTACCATCCACTACCGTATAAATATTTCTCTTGGCAAGAATTACTTCCTCGTCCTCCTCATCACAGATTACCATCATGGCGCTGCGTCTTACTCCGCCGGAGACAACATTCTCACTGAT
>JAJUHH010000637.1 GCA_029267975.1 Clostridiales bacterium | reverse complement strand
GGGATCCGTTGGTGCTTTGATAAATATGGGTGCCTTGGAAATGGGAATTCCTCAGGATGAGCTCCCTCTACTGGTCAACCAGTGGAGAGAAGCCAATCGAAAGATAGTAAAGTTATGGTATACAGTGGAGGCCGCTGCTAAGACTGCAATCAAGGAACACAGGACAGTAAAGATCCAGCATGGACTTGAATTTTCATATATAAACAAGATTCTCTTCATTAAGCTTCCAAGTGGGCGAAAGCTGGCGTATTACGATGCAAGAATAGAGCCGAATGCCAAAGGAATGGATCAGATCACATATGCAGGTGTTGAACAGGACAGTAAGCGATGGGGTAGACTGGAAACATACGGAGGTAAGCTTGTAGAGAATATAGTTCAAGCTGTAGCAAGGGATTGCTTAGCTGAAGCTATGATGAGGGTTGATAAAGCCGGTTACAAAATAGCAATGCATATCCACGATGAAATGGTCGTGGATGTACCTAACGAAGATAAAGATGCAACTGATACTATTACAGAATTAATGGGGCAGGACATTGAATGGGCTCCCGGATTGCCATTAAGGGGTGATACCTACGAAACACCATTTTACAAGAAAGACTAGGAGGCATGACTTATGAAGGTTGCCAACTTAGAAGATTATAAATTAAAGCTTAATTATGACGGTCAAGTGGCAATTGCTACCGGCAAGAGCCGCTTTGAGACCAACTGGAAGAACCGAAAGATTCTCTGGTCAAGTCTTGTAGCGAGGTTAAAGAACCCTGTTATATCTCAGGAAACTTATGCAGAGTATAAGAAAATGGGTAAATCTGAACAGGACAGGATTAAGGATGTTGGCGGCTTTGTAGGTGGCACACTGACCAGTGGTAGAAGAAAAGCAGGAAGCGTTGCAACCAGGCAGATAGTTACGCTGGATGCTGATTATGCACCAGTTGACTTCTTTGATAGTCTGGAACTGCTGGCTGATTATGCCTGCTGTGTGTATTCTACTCACAAACATAGTCCGGAGACTCCACGATACCGGCTTCTGATTCCGCTGGACCGAGAGGTGACACCAGATGAATACGAAGCAATAGCCCGTAAGGTTGCAGAGGAGATTGGAATTGACTACTTTGATGATACAACATATCAGGCTTCCAGGTTGATGTATTGGCCGAGTGTAAGCACTGACGGGGAATATTATTACAACTATCTGGATAATCCATTTTTATCAGCTGATAAAGTGCTGCAGAGGTAT
>JAJUHH010000636.1 GCA_029267975.1 Clostridiales bacterium | reverse complement strand
GGTCAAGCACCAGAACTGCCTCAGCTGCTGCGGATAATCTTTCTCTGATATGTTCCGGCATGTTCTGCTTATATTTATATTGCATGGAATGCTCGATGGTAGCCCAGAAATTCATCGCCAGCGTGCGAATCTGAATTTCCACCTGCAGTTCATTGGTTCCCTTTAAAGTCTCCACATTATAGTAGACAATCAAATGATAGGAGCGGTAACCGCTCTCTTTCCTGTTCTTAATATAATCCTTCTCAGTTCTGATCCGCATATCGGAACGCTTTTTAATAATATCTACCACTTTATAGATATCCTCAACGAACTGGCATATGATCCGAATACCAGCAATATCATCAATTTTCTCTTCAATATTATCCAAGCTGAGTTTTTTCTTCTGTGCCTTCTCCAGGATACTTGATATCTTCTTTACTCTTCCGGTAACCTGCTCAATGGGAGAATAGGCACCTACCTGCTTAAATTCGTCGATGATATGGTTAAATTTAATCACTAATTCATCAACAGCTAAGGCATAGGGTTCAAGGATCTCTCTCCAAAGTTGTATTTCCATTGACTACCTCATTTCTCGTCCAGCATAAGAACCATCATGGACAGGATTGCTAAGCCTGCGGTTTCTGTTCTTAAGATACGTCGTCCAAGAGATATGGGATGAAACCCATGTTCCACAGCCTGTGTTATCTCAGTCTCTTCAAAGCCGCCCTCCGGACCAATAAATATTCCAACACTGGAGTATTGCTCCAGATTATTCATGAGCTCCCTGGTGTAATCCATGCCCCTTGCATTCTCGTAGGGAACCAAACCAAGTGCAAGCATTTTGCAGCTTTTCAAGGCTTCTGCATAGGTCTGTACAGGCTTTATCTGCGGTATTATTCCCCGGCCGGATTGCTTTGCGGCACTTTCAGCGATGGTCTGCCAGCGTTCAAGCTTTTTTACTTCCTTCTTTTTATCATCCAGCTTCACAATCACCCGTTTTGTCATGACAGGGACAATCTCGTGAACTCCAAGTTCAACTGCTTTTTGTATAATCAGCTCCATCTTGTCCTGCTTTGGCAAGCCCTGATACAAGGTGATCCTGGTCTTTAATTCACTTCCCGTATCCCTTACTGAGTTTATTTCGGCAAGAATTTCCTGCTCGGACACCGTATTAATTATACAATAACAATCTTTTCCCTGTCCATTACAAATGATGAGCTCCTCCCCCGGCCGCATCCGGAGGACATTCTTAATATGAT
>JAJUHH010000635.1 GCA_029267975.1 Clostridiales bacterium | reverse complement strand
GCTCACAGACACCTTTCCATGGAATGAGATAATACCAGCTCAATATAAAACAAGGACGATTACTCGTCCCCTTATTTCCTCTTTTTGAGAGTAGTATTATATTCCTTTGTAAGTTTCGATGTATTTCCAATTATATCCATATTATAATATTAGAGATAAGCAATGTCAATATGCCAGAACCTCATATCCCTTCTCTGTCACTAACACCATGATCTCCCACTGGGCTGACAAACTGCCGTCTTTCGTGTATACAGTCCAACCGTCGCTTTCATCCATGAGAATATCAGCAGCCCCCATATTGACCATGGGTTCAATGGTGAAGATCATTCCGGGAAGCAGCAACATTCCTGTGTTAGCTTTCGTGGTATAACCTACCCAAGGATCTTCATGAAATTCAAGACCAATCCCGTGTCCGCCGATCTCCTTCACCACAGAATACCCATTATTCCTGGCGTGTTCCTGCACGGCATGACCTACGTCTCCCAGATGTCCCCAGGGCTTTACCTGCTCCAGTCCCCGGTAAACACATTCCCTGGCAACTCGGACCAACCTGTGGGCTTCCTTTGATACCGTCCCGATGCAAAACATTCTTGAGGAATCAGAAAAATATCCTTTATAGATGGTTGACGCATCCACATTGATAATATCACCCTTCTTTAGTACCACATCCTTAGAGGGTATTCCATGACACATCTGATCATTCACGGAGGTGCAGACGCTCTTGGGAAAGCCCTCATATCCAAGCTGGGCTGGGATTGCCCCCATCTCCTTGGTCTTTTGATAAATAATTTGATCGATCTCTTCCGTGGTCATTCCTGGTCCTATTCGGTCGGCTACTGCATCCAGAACTGCAATATTAATTTTACTGCTTTCCCTGATAGCGGCAATCTGCTCCCTGCTTTTTACTAAATGCTTTGTATGATTCATACGATCCCTTCTTTACTGGCTTGACTATTTATTCTATTCCTGCCTTGCTGCTTATGCTATAGCTCATGCTATATCCCCATCACCAGACAATTGAGGCTTACAATAAAGGGGCAGGAGCTTTTGATATTTTCTGCACTGATAAGGAGTACAGCCAAAGGCTTCTGTAAAGGCCCTTGTAAAAGCCTCCTGTGAGGAGTAACCGTATTTAATCGCTATCTCCAGAATACGACTATGGCTATCTCTTACCTCCATAGCTGCAAGGCTTAACCTGCGCTTCACAACATACTGCTTTATAGTGATTCCAACAATCTCATG
>JAJUHH010000634.1 GCA_029267975.1 Clostridiales bacterium | reverse complement strand
GCATGGTATACTGTATAAATGCGATCATATCGCCGACCTGCATGCTGCCGGCATCGATCTTATCTGCCCCGACCCAGATAATCAGGATGGAGGTAAGGTTCATGATCAACATAAGCACCGGGAACATAAAGGTCATCGCTCGGTTAACAAAGAGGGAATTCTTAGTCAGGTCCACATTGGCTTTATCAAAGCGTTTTTGCTCATGCTCCACGGTACTGAAGGCACGGATGACGGGCAGACCGGTAATAATCTCGCGCATCACCAGATTAATTCGGTCAAGCAGCTTTGGCAGCAGCTTAAATTTGGGCATGGCAACAATATAGAGAAGACCGATCAAAAGAAATACAGCGCCCACACCAACGCCCAGAACCCAGGACATTGAGCTGTTGGTGTTCATTACCTTTAAGACACCTCCCACGGCCAGGATTGGTGCATAGATTGCGATACGGATCAGCATGACGATCATCATCTGAACCTGTTGAATATCGTTGGTGCTTCGGGTGATCAGGGAAGCAGTGGAGAATTGATCCATCTCTTTGTTGGAGAAGGAAAGGACCTTGCGAAATACACTGCCGCGGATATTGCGCCCCATCTTTGCTGCGATCCGGGCAGCCAGGAAGGTAACAAGGACAGAGGCAACCATAGCCGCAAAGGCAAGGCCGATCATTTTCAGGCCAACGGTCAGGATATACTTCATCTGAATGCGGTTAATATTCAGACCGATTGCCTGATATTCTGATTTAATATAAGTACTGGCCCCTGCAGTAAGCATCATCTGGGGATAAGCTTGTGCTCCCTTCCTCAATTGATCCACCAGATTACTGCGTGCATCCTCCGGCAGCAGGGGAAGGATAGCAAAGAGATCCTGATTGCCTTTAGTGAGCTGCTCCGGCAATTGTGACAGAAGCTGCTGCGTCATCTGAGCAGAGCTTTCTTCATTACTGAAACCATACAGCAGCATCATGGGAACAGACATAACCGCTGCAACTTCTGTTTCCTCTGTTCCATCCCAAAGATAAAGCTCCTCTGAACTTAAGACCGGATACTCCTTAAGATAGTCTGACCATGCTTTGTCGCTGAGAGTATTCTTGCTAAGAAGTGTAAAATGATCTGCTAGCAAAGTTTTTTCTGCGTCGGTCATAAATAGAGTAAGCTTGTCATACTGGGAAGACCGAATTACCTTCGGTACCGCATCGATGATACCTCCTCTGGCTATACCTACATTGATAATATCTGAGGTATAGGTTGGCAGGGAGAGATCACAGATCGCCTGCAAAG
>JAJUHH010000633.1 GCA_029267975.1 Clostridiales bacterium | reverse complement strand
TCCAACTTTGCATAGTAATATTCCCTGTCCCCCTCCCGCAAGGTTAAGCCCATCTGAAAGGTCAATATCCATATACCTTGGCCTGAATGCAATAATTTAAAAGTCCCCTAATATTATCTGCGGTATCATTGATAAAGGGCAGGATTGGTGTCATCCAGACAACCGTAGGTATCCCTTCCTCCCGCAGGATATTAAGTACCTCTGCTCTTCTTGCTGTGGTACAAACATTAGGCTCAATCAGCTTACATAGTTCTTCATCATAGGTGGTTAAGGTCATTTGTACCACACATTTCGTATTTTCATTAATCTTTTTAAGCAGATCAAGATCTCTCAGAATGCGGTCAGATTTTGTCTGGATCGCCAGCCCAAAGCCATAATGATGGATCAGCTCCAGGCATCTTCTGGTGTGTCCCAGCTTCTCTTCCACATGCATATAGGGATCACTCATGGCTCCTGTACCGATCATGCAGCGACTTCGCTTGCTTCTTAAAGCCCTCTCCAGTAGTTCCACTGCATTTGCCTTGACTTCGATATCCTCAAAGTCATGCTGCATATTATAACACTTACTTCTGGCATCACAATAAATACAGCCATGGCTGCAGCCTCGATAGATATTCATTCCATTGCTAGAGGATAAGATTGATTTTACTTGTGTTTCATGCATAGGCAGCTCCATTTCCGGTCCAGGTCACATATAAAATCATTAGGCTATGAGATCATCTATTGTATTCTCCATATAGCAGCTTCATAAGGCCGCAAATAAGCAGACGATAGCTCCTCATAATTGGATAGGAGACGCGTCCCCTTGGGTAGCTTTTTCCGTTTTATATTGTGAGGACTCAGATTATTTTCAATATATATGGTTTCTCTCTCATCCTTGCGGTAATAGGTAAAGAGATTCTTTACCCTCTTATTTGTAATAATTACCTGACCGTAGCAGATGACAGGATGCTCCTTACGAAAGGCAATGAGCCTTCTATAAAAGTGCAGGATTGAATGTTCCTCCTGTTCCTGTGACTGAACATTGCACTGTAAATAATCCTCATCCATCATAATCCAAGGCTCTGCAGTTGAAAAGCCCCCATAGGGCTGATCACTCCAGGGCATCGGTGTTCTGGCATGATCTCTTGATCCGGCTAATACCTTTTGAAAAGCTGCTTTCTCATCCATAGACTGACAAAGCTCCTGATAAAGATTAATTGATTCTACGTCACGAAGATCTGAGATTGATTGAAAGTTCTGATTGATCATGCCCAGCTCCTGCCCCTGATAGATAAAGGGTGTGCCCC
>JAJUHH010000632.1 GCA_029267975.1 Clostridiales bacterium | reverse complement strand
CATTTCCACAATAGCACTCTGACAATATAAGAGACATTCCTTGGCCTGAAAATTCAGGCTATCCTAGTGGCTGATGGGTACCCGTCCTTCTATGTCCCCTTCCCTCCTTTTCAGCAGATAATGGATTTCTACTCTTCCGGCCTCATCCACAATCATCTCTGAATTGATCACCGGTGTATAATTCTCAGCTGTAAAACCCAGCTTATCAATGAGCTCAGGTCCTTCCGACCCTGATACAGACACACGGTAAATTCCCGGACGTTCCCGATCTGAAGTAAAGTAGTAGGCATAGTCATTATGCACCCTGATCAGCCAACCGTTTAACGGAAGTACTTCTCTTGCCTCACTAAGTTCTTTGTCAATCTCATATAAGGGCTGGGGGAAGGTCTGATCATTGGTCCAGCCCGTAAAATAAATCTTCTCGGTTTGATTATCCATTGTGAGCTGATTCACCACTCGATGGGGCGCTTCGTATATGCTGCGGTCATTGCCATCCCTGGCCAGACTAACTAGTACAGGGCTTTTGATGTTGCCGTCCTCATCATCCTTGGCTGCCAGATAGATAAAGCGGTCAAGGGTAATCAATATATTATCCCACTTGTCCCATAGGCTCCATATCTTATCTTCAAGCACTGTTACACTGGCCTTATCCGGATGAAGCTCTTCTCTTACAATTTCATAACGATCCGCTACTTGAAGAGATTTTGTATCACTACCCTGATATGGGCGGAGATACCAGATGACACTACCGATATTATCAATCATTATATCATCATTATCAATCACTCTTTCTCCTTGATCAATTTCTGATTCTTCCCCATCAATATTCCTGTCTTCCTCATCTGTATTGGCATTACTCTCTTTAAAGCTTTCCAGAAAATCATCGATATCATCAACCCCTAAGTCGATATATTGATCGCTGTCAGCACGATATAGTCTTACATACCAAGGTGCTTCGTCAGGGCCTGCTCCTCCCACCAGGACATAATACTTCTCATCTATGGCGTACCTGCAGATATACAGACCACTGCCAATCTCCGATCCTTTAAATCCTGTAAAATCCTCCAAGAAATACTTTTCCCCCTCTGTACGATTGCTTTCAGTGCATCGAAGGTAAGATTGCTTTTCTCCTCCTCAGCATCAAGGTTACTATCCGAGGAGCGGGACTGCTCATTAAACCTTTGTTCATAGTTTAACGCCATTGGACCATAGCATCAATATGTTATTTAACATTTTAGTAAGATAATCCAATGAAATGCAATAAAAAAGTTTCAAATCAAACTTGAGGTT
>JAJUHH010000631.1 GCA_029267975.1 Clostridiales bacterium | reverse complement strand
GTTGGTTAAGCAAATTCGTCCAAATGTGTAGTTATGTTTACCGGGCATAGCTGAGAAATCATACTTAACATTTGGATCAATGTATTACAAGCGTGAAAGCATACTTATGTATTTTATATGGCAGATTTGTGCTGTGCCCATATCAGTGGGTATTGACTGCATGGAGGTTAAAAATGAAGCATGGATTTATTAGGGTTGCGGCGGCGACCCCGGTCATCCGGGTTGCTGACTGCGGATATAATGCCGAACGGATCAAAGAGTTAATAGATACAGCAGAAGAGAAAGAAATTAAGCTTATTGTATTTCCGGAGTTATGTGTTACCGGCTATACCTGTGGAGATCTTTTTCTTCAGGATACCTTACTTCAAGGGGCAATCGAAGCGGTTGCAGATATCGTGGAGCATACCAAGTCCAAGGATATGGTAGTCATCGTAGGCTTTCCTTATATGGTTAGGGACAAGCTTTATAATACAGCGGCTGTCCTCTGTAGAGGGAAGGTTCTTGGCCTGGTACCTAAGGTTACGATACCGAATTATACAGAGTTTTATGAAGGAAGACATTTTACAGCCGGTAACCTTGAACCGGTACTCCTTCGTTTTCTGGGAGAGGAGCTTTACTTCGGCTCGCAGCTTCTGTTTCAATGTGAGAATATGCCTGAGTTTACTCTTGGTATTGAGATTTGTGAGGACCTTTGGATTCCCAGGTCTCCCAGCATCTCCCATAGCATTGCGGGAGCTTTGGTAATCGCCAATCTATCCGCCAGTGACGAGCTGACAGGAAAGGATGTATATCGCAGAGATTTGGTTAAGAGCCAGTCTGCAAAGCTGGTATGCGGTTATATCTATGCAGATGCCGGGGAAGGGGAGTCAACGACAGATCTGGTCTTTGCAGGACATAGTCTGATTGCGGAAAATGGTACCTTATTAAAGGAAGCCCAGATGTTTGAGAATGGCCTGATCTACACAGAGCTTGACCTTGGCAAACTGAAGAATGAACGCAGAAGAATGATTACCTACATGGGGCAGAACAGCAGCCCTTACCAGGTCATATCATTTCATATAGGGGACGGCAGGACGCAGCTGCCTGAGATTAACTTAACAAGATATATTGATCCTTCTCCCTTTGTTCCTTCCTCCAGGGAGGACAGAGAGAAGCGCTGCAAGGATATTATTAATATTCAGGCCATGGGATTAAAGACCAGACTGTCCCATATAGACAGCCATTGTGCGGTGGTTGGGATATCAGGCGGACTTGACTCTACCCTGGCCCTGCTGGTAACCAATAGAGCATTTGAGATG
>JAJUHH010000630.1 GCA_029267975.1 Clostridiales bacterium | reverse complement strand
GTACCCTATATCAGCAAGGTAACCTCCCTGCCCATCGTGGATATCGCTACGAAGGTGATTTTGGGAGAGAAGATCAAAGGCCTGGGATATACCCCCGGTTTATGGCCAGAGTCTGAGTACATTGCCATCAAGATGCCAGTATTCTCCTTTGAGAAGCTAGGTGGAGCTGAGATCAGCCTAGGACCGGAAATGAAGTCCACCGGTGAATGTCTGGGCATTGCAAGAACCTTCCATGAAGCTCTATATAAAGCGTTTGTGGGAGCGGGAATTAATCTGCCCAAGCATAAGAAAATGATCATGACTGTGAAGAAACAGGACAGAGAGGAAGCAGTTGAGCTCGGAAGAAGATTAGTGAAGCTGGGTTATCAAATTTATGCTACGGATGTAACCTCGGAAGCTCTACGAAAGAATGGGGTACCGGCTACACCCATAGGTAAGATCGAAGAGGAGACTCCGAATATTCTCGACCTGATTTTAAGCCATGAGATTGATATGGTAATCAATACCCCTACCCATGGACGTGACAGAACCAGAGATGGCTTTATGATCCGCCGGACCTCTATTGAAACAGGTATTCCCTGCTTTACCGCATTGGATACTGCAAGTGCCTTGCTTACAAGTATGGAAAGTGATAACAGTGAGATAACCTTAGTGGATGTGGCACAGTTATAATCTATTATACTTATGATCTATTATAATAATAAGAAGAAGGGTATACATCCGATGCTTAATATCTGAGAAAGATACCAGTAATGTCATAGGCAGGAAGCAAGATGGGATGGAATAAAGCTGCACAGAAACAGTGGCTTTGCTCCATCCCATTTATTCAATATTACTTTATGACATTTATAATTTCCTTAGCGCTTTGGAATGACTTCAAGCCAGTAGCCGTCCGGATCACTTATGAAGTAAATTCCCATTCCGGGGTTCTCATAGCAGATACAGCCCATTTCTTTGTGCTTCTGATAGGCAGCTTCATAATCGTCCGTAACAAAAGCCAGATGAATTTCATTATCTCCTAAGTTGTAAGGACGATCCCAATCCCTTAACCAGGTTAATTCAAGCAGGTGATTCGTTGAGCCATCTCCAAGATATACAATAATAAAATCCCCTGATTCAGGAGTGATACGTCTGGTCTCTTTTAAGCCAAGTGCTTCCTCATAAAACTTGATCGATTTCTCCAGATCGAAGACATTAAAGTTGTTATGCGCAAATTTAAAATTCATAGTATAACCGCCTCGTATAATATCTTTAGATACTAAGATTTATACTTTCCTTTCTTTAAATTTAATATATTTTACTATCAAT
>JAJUHH010000629.1 GCA_029267975.1 Clostridiales bacterium | reverse complement strand
TTAAGCAGTCCAGGGCTGCAGGAGTCTTTAAGTCCGCTGCTACGGCTCTTATGGGTAGTATAGGAAATTCTACGGCAGAAGTCATGGCAGATCCTGCAGCCAATTCCATTCGGTGGCAGGAGGATGGAAGGGAGTATACCGTTCTGGGGAAGCTCTCCTTTGAAGAGCTGACTTCCTTTGTAAAAGAATTTACGAAGGGTGAGATTACCCTTCCCGCAAGGCTTCTTGAAAGAGAAGAGGAGAATCAGACAGAGGGTAAGAGCCCTGATGTGAACATCGAGCTAGTACCCCAGGTAGCAGTTCCCGTGGATCTGGAAGCAGTAGAGAATGAGCAGAAGAGTGTGGATGCCGGCCATTCTCCCTGGAAGCTTGATCCTGTATATGTGAGCCAGGTATTTGCCAGCTTGCTCCTCTCCCCGGAGGGTATCGTAGGTGATTATCCCATTGCCTATGAGGATATCAATATAATTCAAAATGATGGAGTGACAGTCATTGCTCAGATTAATGATGATGTCTCCATTGCAGTCAAGGTATATCTGAGGCGACTGCTTCGACAGGACGAAAGCGGTATTTGGACGGTGATAGGCTATGATAAAAGAAAGAACTGAGTATAATTTCTCAGGAAATGCTAAAACTTCCTATTGAGAGATAATTTTGCGAAATCCAGACTTTGAGGTAAGGCATGCTGACAAAACTATTTTCACAATATAAGAAAAGGATACTTTACGGTTTTTTCGGAGGATGCACAGCCCTGGTCAATCTGGCGGCTTACTATATCCTATCAAGGCTGTATGGACTTGGGATCATGACCAGCACCCTGATCGCCTGGTGGGCTGCAGTGATCTTTGCTTATATTGCGAATCGGAAGCTGGTGTTTCGGAGTCAGAACACCAACCCCGCATCGGTACTAACTGAGCTTGCCTTCTTTGTCGGCTGCAGAATACTGACAGTCGCTATGGATTTGCTGATCATGTTTATCTTTGCCGATCAGTTAGGCATAAATGATCTGCTTATGAAGATGGTCTCCAACCTGCTGGTTATGCTGAGTAATTCTATCGCCAGCAGGTTACTCATCTTTAAGAGACATGTTCACAGGAGGTAAAATTCATTTCAAATGAGACGGTTTCTGAAACACTTATTAGTTCCTTATTCCATTACCTTTTTCATTTTATTACCGATCATCTTTATGCCCTTCCTGCAGGAGGGGAAAAGCTTTATTTGGGAGATCGACGGGATCAGTCAGCACTATCCTGTCCTGATATATTACGGGGAGCTGCTTCGGGGACTTTTGACCAGAAATGGCTTCCC
>JAJUHH010000628.1 GCA_029267975.1 Clostridiales bacterium | reverse complement strand
CAGTGTCCGAAGTGGTCCGTCACCACCTTCCCATCCTTTGACGCCACAGCAATACGTATTCGCATTAACTATTCCTCCCTTCCGCTGCTTATGCAGCATTCCCTGTAGTAAGATCCTGTATGAAGTTCTCATTCCTTACCCAAGGGAGACAGTATTTCCTGACCATGGGTGACAGTATTTCCTAACCATGGGAGAAGGTTTCTCTGAGGTATAATTGCTGCGTATACACCTGACTGCCAATCTCCAGCTTCCCAGGGATACCAACCGCGTCTGCCCGACACCTTGCACAATGCCGAAACACATCAATGTACTCCTCTGCCTCTCTTCTGGCTGAATCTATCTCTACACAGCCCGGTTCCCTTAAGTGTGCCAGCTTATACTGGGGTATCAGGGGAATGATATTATAGACAGAGGCTCCGGCTTCCTTCACTGTCTTGGCGATTTCAGCAATATGGTCTCTGTTTATCTCGCTGATCAATACCGTATTGACCTTGATGGTAACTCCTGCCGCAGCCATCTTTCTGATCCCGGCTAATTGATTCCAGATAAGAATGGCTGCTGCTTCCACGCCTTCATAAGTACGACCGTGATATCTGATCCTTGAGACGATCTTTGATAATATCTTTGGGTCTACAGCATTCACCGTAACAGTCAAAGTATCAATTCCCAACAAGATCAGCTCCTCCGCTCTCTCATATAGAAGAAGTCCGTTGGTGCTCATGCACTTTAAAAGCTCCGGATGCTTCTCCTTAATCCTCTGAAAGGTCTCAATTGCCTGATCTGATGCCAGGGTATCTCCCGGTCCTGCAATTCCTGCCACGGTAATCTGCGGGCAAAGCTGCAAGGCCCGCTCCAAGGTCTGAATTGCTTCCTCCGGAGTCAGGATGGATGCACTTACTCCCGGTCGCTCCTCATAGGAACTTAACTTCCTGTCACAGAAATTACATTCAATATTACAACCCGGACAAACCGGAAGATGGATCCTTCCTTTGTTTGGCACCTTGTCAAAACAAGGGTGCAGCTTGCTTATTCTGGTTCTGTCACTCATCTGTCAAATCCCCCTTACTCCTAAATGGTAATAAAAAAGGCCTCAGGAAACATACTTACGTCTCCTAAAGCCTCTAGTTATCTAGTCAACTTACTCTACTTTATTCTGATTTTTTCGTTTTTTTCAATCTGTATAATACATCCGTCCTGAATGACAAGCATAATTGATCCATATTGTATGGTTTCAATATACTCGAAAATCTTCTGTATGCTTTTTTCATTGATTAGCTGCTTTTTACCCGCACTCCCTTTGCCTTCTTCCAT
>JAJUHH010000627.1 GCA_029267975.1 Clostridiales bacterium | reverse complement strand
GATGTTTACCAATTATCTATCCCGTCCAAATGTTAAGCAGCCTATTCTAACCCAGTATTGTGATGGCAGAAAGGTACAGTGCCCTAACTGGATGACCCAATGGGGTTCTAAGGAGCTTGGGGATCAGGGTAGAAGCGCCATTGATATCCTGAAGCATTTTTACGGATCTTCTATTTATATTAATTCTGCAAATGAAGTATCCGGTGTTCCTGTCTCCTGGCCCGGCTCTAACCTAAGCCTGGGCTCCTCCGGGGCCAGTGTCCGCATGATACAGGAGCAATTAAACCGTATCTCCGATACCTATACGGTAATACCAAAGGTTGCGGTTGACGGACAATTTACCCAGGCAACCTCCGACGCAGTCAAGGCCTTCCAGCAAGCCTTTGATCTGCCGGCGAACGGTATCGTAGACTTCCCCACCTGGTATAAGATCTCAGCAATCTATGTTGCTGTATCCAGGATTGCAGAATAAAATAGGCACATGCAATAAGGGAGATGCCAGTTCTTGCTTGGCATCTCCCTTCTATACTTAACTTTGAAATGATATTCTTTTTACTTCCTTCAGACCATGCTGTACCATCGGAACAAAGAGCAGGGCAACCGTTGCGATTGCTTCCGGCAGGATATAGGTAGCATTATAGCCCAGGGAATAAATCATGGCATTCATCCCCTCAGGTGCATACATAGCAAAAAAGATATAACCTGTGATCACATGGCAGATATAACGTCCGGCCACTCCCAGAAGATAGCCTTTGACCAAACCATGCTTTTTATCGGCAAAGACTCCGCTAAGCCCAAGACAGCCAAAAGCTATAGGGTAATCAAGCAGTAATTGTATGGGATGCATAATCGTAGGGTCAATGATCAATTGAAGAAAGCCGTATGCAATACCGGTCATAATACCGGCTCTGCTTCCATACATAAAGCCAATCAGACAAATAAAGAACATGCTGAACAGGGTAATGGATCCTCCATAGGGTAAATGAGCGAACTTTATAAAGGATGTTACCACCGCAAGTGCAATTGCCATTGCAGAGAAGGCCAGCTGCCTTACCTGAAGCTTCTTCTGATTACCGGTAAAGGCTGCCATAAGAATGAATAATGATACAATCGCAAGAAACAATGCAATGTTTCCTGCCAAAGTCGGAGTATAATAGGTCTCCACTTCAGAATAAACCTCTTTTGTAGCAAAAAAATCAATTAAATTTTGGAACATAAAAAAATCCTCCTTTTCATTGCATCGGAGGGGCCACTTGATTGCTTCCTTACGCCGGTATTATCCGGATCAAGTAGTGAGGGTCAGCATGTGATATTCGCATGCTTCT
>JAJUHH010000626.1 GCA_029267975.1 Clostridiales bacterium | reverse complement strand
TATTCATAGGGACATTAAGCCGCAGAACATTATTATTTCCAGAGATGGAAAGGTAAAAGTGACTGATTTTGGTATCGCAAAGGCGACCAACTCAAATACAATTACCTCTAATGCGATGGGCTCAGTACATTATCTGTCTCCGGAACAAGCCAGAGGCGGTTACAGCGATGAAAAAAGTGATATCTACTCCCTGGGTGTCACACTATATGAGATGTTATCAGGCAAGGTTCCCTTTGCCGGGGACAATACCGTATCAGTAGCACTTCTCCATATACAGGGGGAAGCTATGCCGCTTAGAGAGCTGGATCCTGAGATCCCTATCAGCATCGATAAGATTGTACAGAAATGTATGCAGAAAAGGCCGGAGAGAAGATATCATTCAGCTTCCGAGCTGATTGCTGATCTTAAGAAGGCCATTGCCAATCCTGACGGAGATTTCGTTCAGATTCCTGCCTTTGTCTCCAACGATTCCCCCACCATAAATATTTCTGATGATATCGGGAAGATTAAGAATAGTACTTATTTGGATGAAGATCTGCGGGAAACCCGTAATCTTGCCAAGAAATCCCTGGATGATGAGGATGAGGATTTGGATACCGTAGATACCAAGGTGGAGAAGTTCTTCCTGATCGGAAGTATCGCTACTATCGTGATACTTGGTATTATTATCATTGTCGTTGTTGCCTGGTTGATTTCCACTAAGACCGGTAAGTCCGGTCAGGAGGAAACGGATCCAAGCCCTACTCCTACCATAACCGTAACAGAAGAGCCGACCCAGGCTCCAACCGGTACCTTATATAAGGTTCCGGAAGTGCTGGGATTAACCTTTGAAGATGCGGTGGATTCCATTAAGGCCTTAGCGCCCAAGGCAGAAGTGAGACAAACCGAAGATTATTCGGATACCTATAAAGAGGGACAGGTAATGCTGCAATATCCTCAGTCAGGCAGTGAGGTGGATGAATCCGCTGTGGTCCTTCTTACCATAAGTCTTGGACCGGAGCCTCTTGAGGTACCGAATGTATATAATCTGTTAGAAGAGAAGGCAGATAAGAAGCTGACAGAATTAGGGCTTGTTGTATTGCATGAATATGTCAACAGTGATGAGTACACAGCGGGAATTGTCATCGAGACTAAGCCGGCAAGACAGGAGCCTGTGAAGAAGGGTGATACTGTTACCATTTATGTCAGCCTTGGACCTGTAAACACAAAGGCTACTGTACCGAATCTGATCGGTAGAACCGAAGCGGAAGCAGGCACCTTGCTTGAGAGCAATAACCTGAAGAAGGGCGCTGTAACCTATGAGAGCTCGGAAACCTATGAGAAGGGTGCTGTTATCT
>JAJUHH010000625.1 GCA_029267975.1 Clostridiales bacterium | reverse complement strand
TTTATTTTTAAAAACTTAGTATCCCTTGAAAAATAAAGGTTTTGAAAGAAAAACGGGGTGTCAGATTTGACACTACCGATAAATGCAGGGAGGAGCATGCTATGA
This sequence comes from Clostridiales bacterium, assembly GCA_029267975.1. Classification (GTDB taxonomy): domain Bacteria; phylum Bacillota; class Clostridia; order Lachnospirales; family Lachnospiraceae; genus Mobilitalea. Next base: position 1,235 of record JAJUHH010000625.1, on the reverse strand, counting down.
AGAGAATGGTACTATCAATTCTGGTGGATAATACTGCCGGTGTACTCAGCCGTGTTTCCGGTTTGTTCAGCCGCAGGGGCTTCAATATCGACAGTCTGACGGTGGGAGAGACCCAGGATCCGGCAATCTCAAGAATGACCATATTGGCTCATGGGGACGATCAGATTCTGGAACAGATCAGAAAGCAGCTGATCAAGCTGGAAGATGTGATTGAGATTAAAGAATTAGTCCCGGGAGAATCTGTGACCAGAGAGCTGATTCTGGTGAAGGTTCAGGTGGATATGAAAGAACGTCAGGAAGTAATTGCGATTACTGATATTTTCCGCGCCAAGATCGTAGATGTTGCTCCGGAATCCCTAATGATAGAACTGACAGGCAATCAGGATAAGATTGATGCCTTTATTAAGCTATTGGATCAATATCAGATCAAGGAACTGGTCCGCACAGGTATTACAGGTCTGACCAGAGGTTCTGGTGATATTGCAGATTATATTGATTAATGTAAAGAAATACATAGAAAATGGAGGATAAGAGAATGGCAAAGATTTATTATCAACAGGATTGTAACCTATCGCTATTGGAAGGTAAGACAGTGGCAGTGATTGGTTACGGAAGTCAGGGACATGCGCATGCGTTAAATGCTAAGGATTCAGGGGTTCATGTGATTATCGGCCTTTATGAAGGCAGTAAATCCTGGGCCAAGGCGGAAGCAGCAGGCTTTGAAGTGTATACCGCAGCTGAAGCAGCCAAGAGAGCGGATATTATCATGATCCTGATCAATGATGAGAAGCAGGCAAAGCTCTATAAGGAATCGATTGCACCTAATCTGCAGCCTGGTAATGCATTGATGTTTGCCCATGGCTTCAGCATTCACTTTGGCCAGATCATACCTCCGGCAGATGTTGACGTATTAATGATCGCACCCAAGGGACCCGGACATACGGTTAGAAGCCAGTATCTGGAGGGCCGCGGTGTACCCTGTCTGATTGCAGTACATCAGGATGCCAGCGGTAAGGCACATGATCTTGGTCTTGCTTATGCCCTGGCCATTGGCGGAGCAAGAGCCGGTGTGCTCCAGACCACTTTCCGTGAGGAAACAGAGACAGACCTCTTTGGTGAGCAAGCTGTACTTTGCGGTGGTGTAACCGCCCTGATGAAGGCAGGCTTTGAAACTCTGGTGGAAGCCGGTTATGAGCCGGAACGCGCTTACTTTGAGTGCATCCAGGAGATGAAGC
>JAJUHH010000624.1 GCA_029267975.1 Clostridiales bacterium | reverse complement strand
ATTATGGTACCCAGAGCCAGTGTTGCTGCCAAGCGTATTGATGAGATCCTGGTAACAGAAACAGTAATTAGGGATCCTGACCGGGAGGAGCTTGTCACAAGTTCCCAAAAGGGTGTGCTGGAGTTTAGAAATGTAAACTTCCGCTATCCGGGTGCCGAAGAAGATGTACTGTCAGATATCAGCTTTGTTGCAAGGCCGGGTGAAACCACTGCCATTATCGGAAGTACAGGCAGCGGTAAATCCACTTTAATTAACCTGATCCCAAGATTTTATGATATCAGCTCCGGTTCCATTCTGCTAAACGGTACGGATATCAGAAGAATGAAGCAGCATACCTTAAGAGAAAAGCTGGGCTATGTCCCTCAAAAGGGTGTCCTCTTCACCGGTACTATTGAATCAAACATTAACTTTGGAGTTCCTGATGCCAATGAAGCTCTCACCAGGCAGGCGGCAAGAATAGCTCAGGCGGAAGATTTTATCAACGACAAAGCAGAAGGTTACCAGGCTCCTATCTCTGAGGGTGGAACCAATGTATCCGGCGGTCAGAAGCAGCGCCTTTCCATTGCAAGAGCAATTGCCAAGAAACCGGAGGTCTATATCTTCGATGACAGCTTTTCCGCTCTGGATTATAAGACCGATTCAAAGCTTCGCAGGACCTTGAAGGAAGAATTATCTGACAGCACTGTACTGATCGTGGCACAGAGAATCAGTACCATCATGAATGCAGAGCAAATTCTTGTTTTGGATGAGGGACGCATCGTTGGCAAAGGTACCCATAGGGAATTATTGAAGAATTGCGAAGTATATCAGCAAATTGCTTCTTCTCAATTATCAGAGGAGGAATTGAACTATGAGTAAGGAAGTAAAGAAAGCAAGTGCAGCAGCAAAGCCTGATCGCGGCAAGCGAAAAATGGGTCCCGGAGGTCCCCCCGGAATGATGCCGAATGAGAAGGCCAAGGATTTTAAAGGTACAATGAAAAAGCTGACTGCAAGCTTATCCCATTATACGGTTGGCTTTATTCTAATGGTCATATTTGCCATTGGATCTACCGTATTCTCAATTATCGGCCCCACGATCAGCGGTAATGCCACCACCAAGATTTTTGAAGGCATCGTAAGTAAAATCCAGGGCGGACCGGGTATTGATTTTCCGGCACTGGAGAAGATCCTGCTGACTTTGATTCTGCTCTATGGAGTCAGCCTCGTTCTCTCCCTGGTACAGGGCTTTATTATGACCGATATCAGCCAGAAGGTGACTTATAAATTCCGTAAGGATATCTCTGAGAAGATCCACCGTATGCCTATGAATTATTTTGATACCACCTCCCATGGTGAGATCCT
>JAJUHH010000623.1 GCA_029267975.1 Clostridiales bacterium | reverse complement strand
ATATCTTACATTATAACAGACAGTATAGAATTCTTTCCTGCTGTCCTTTTCTTTTATATTATAATCAAAAACAATTGAAGGGTACATCAATCAATAAAGCTATCTATTTATAAGGAGGATACAATTTATGTCATTTAAAATAGCCTTTATTGGAGCCGGTAGTGTGGGCTTTACAAGAACCTTATTTTCTGATCTGATGACCGTTCCGGAATTTCATGATATCGAAGTAAGCTTTACAGATATCAACCAACACAATCTTGATATGGTAACTGCCTTATGCCAGAGAGATTTAGAGGAGAATGGTATTGATATTAAGATCCATGCAACCCTGAACCGTAGTGAAGCGCTTCAAGATGCCCGTTATATCATTAATTGCGTTCGGATCGGAATGCTGGAGGCATTTGAAACAGATGTTGAAATCCCTCTGAGATACGGAATTGACCAATGTGTCGGTGATACCCTATGTGCAGGAGGCATCATGTATGGACAGCGTGGTATCGCTGCAATTCTGGATTTCTGTAAAGATATTCGTGAAGTGGCTGAGTCCGGAGCAATTATGCTGAATTATTCCAACCCCAATGCAATGTTAACCTGGGCAGCCAATAAATACGGAAAAGTGAAAACCATTGGACTTTGCCATGGAGTGCAGGGTGGGCATATGCAAATCGCTGAGGCCCTTGGCTTAAAAAAAGAAGAAGTGGATATCATCTGTGCCGGAATCAATCACCAGACCTGGTATATCTCTGTAAAACATAAGGGCAAGGACATGCTGCCCGAGATTTTACCTGCCTATTTGGCCAATGAAGAGCTTAAAAAAAAAGAGAAGGTAAGAATTGATATGCTGAAGAACTTCGGTTATTATTCTACCGAATCCAATGGACATTTATCAGAATATGTTGCATGGTATCGTAAAAGACCGGAAGAGTTAGAGAAATGGATCGATCTGGGAACCTGGATTAATGGGGAAACCGGCGGTTACCTTCGTGTCTGCAGAGAAGGACGCAACTGGTTTGAGGAGGATTTCCCTAATTGGATGAAGGAAGCGGCAAAGAAGTACATACCTGAAAATCGAAGCCAGGAACATGGTTCCTATATTATAGAAAGTCTGGAAACAGGGCGTATCTACCGTGGTCATTTTAATGTAATGAATGAAGGCTGTATTACAAACCTTCCCTATGAATGTGTCGTTGAGGTGCCCGGCTATGTTGATGCCAACGGCATTAATATACCCAAAGTAGGAGACTTACCTTTAGGCTGTGCGGCAGTTTGCTCTCAAAGCATCTGGGTACAGCGTCTGGCAGTAGAGGCAGCCGTAGCAGGGGATATCAAGCTGCTTCGTCAGGCTATGCTCATGGATCCACTT
>JAJUHH010000622.1 GCA_029267975.1 Clostridiales bacterium | reverse complement strand
GCTGAATTATGAGGAGTCAGCTTTTGAAGACAATGTTCTGGAATTAAGGCTGGAAGCCGGTATTTATCGAATTATCACTTCAAGTCGCCTGCCAAATGGAGATCAGCACTCCTCCCTCAGAGTATTCAGCCTGGGTCCTGGCGAGCATAAGACAATTGATATGTCCCTATGGGAGAATGATGCCAGGGATATGCTGGTTACATACAAGCTGGAGGATTTTGTGCTTCAGGATTCTGAACAAAAAGAACGCAGGATATCTGAGCTTATAAGTGAGAAGCCCGCGGTTCTTGCATTTCTTGGACCAGGGGATGAGCCTACCGAGCATGTACTCAATGAGCTACTCGCCTCTGCAGCTCATTGGAAGGAAAGCAAAGCCAGAATGCTGATGATAGTAAGGAATCGGGAGGAGCTTGGCAATGCCAGCTTGCAGAGGGTGCTGGAGAACCTTAGCAATATAGAGCTGTATTATGATAAGCTGGGGGTTTCAGAAAAAGCGGCAGCACAGATGCATGTGGATACAGGCAAGCTTCCTGTCCTTATTCTCCTGCATAAGGGTCTGCTGGGAACATACGCCTGTGCGGGATATAATGTGGGCAGCGTAGAGCTTATACTGAGGCTTCTAAGCGAGAAGGAATGATACATACAAAATTGGAGGAAAACAGATGAGTAAAATAATTGGAACTTCCCTGCCGTCCATTCCCTGGCAGGAGAAACCGGAAGGCTATCATAAACCGGTTTGGCGTTATCAGAATAACCCCATCATTCAAAGGGACGCCACAGCCATCTCCAACAGTATCTTTAACAGTGCGGTCATCCCATATAAAGAGGGCTTTGCAGGGGTATTTCGCTGTGACAGCAGAGCGGTGAGCATGGACATCTATGCAGGCTTTAGCGATGATGGCATCCACTGGAGGATTAATGAAGAACCCATTGCCTTTTTGGGAGAAGATGAGGAAATCCTAGGCAAAGAATATCGCTATGATCCCAGAGTTTGCTTTATCGAGGACAGATACTACATTACCTGGTGCAATGGCTATCATGGTCCCACCATTGGGCTTGGCTATACCTTTGACTTTCAGACCTTTTACCAGCTGGAAAATGCCTTCCTGCCTTATAACCGCAATGGGGTTTTATTCCCAAGAAAAATCGGCGGAAAGTATGCTATGCTGAGCAGGCCCAGCGATACAGGGCACACGCCCTTCGGGGATATCTTCTATAGCCAGAGTGCTGACCTGGAATACTGGGGACATCACAGACATGTTATGTCTCCCTTCAAGGGAGATAAATCCGCATGGCAAAGCACCAAAATCGGACCGGGGCCTGTTCCCATTGAAACGGACGAAGGCTGGCTTCTGATCTATCATGGGGTGCT
>JAJUHH010000621.1 GCA_029267975.1 Clostridiales bacterium | reverse complement strand
GGTACCATAAGCAGTATTCAAGCGTATATCGCTGGGATCGCGCTTGAGACCTTCCAGATAATATGGGTCAGGATCATAGGTAGCATGGCGGTACTGTTCGATATGTAATCCAATGAGATAGAGTTCTTCCAGAGTCGCTATCTCCTCCGGCGGCAGTACGGGAAGTGCCGGCTCCGGTACCTCTATATCCTCCTGCGCTTTGGGCGCATACTGAAGGAGACTGCGGCCGTCCCCTGCAAATACCTTAAGGATTAAATCCTCCTCCTTACAAACATCAATGGTTACCCTTGCCTTATAGATGTCTTCGGGAGAGATCCTGGTCACTTCCTCCAGGTATACCTTCCCATCCCTTCCGGTCAAAAGGATTCGTGCATGATCAAATACACCGCTGGCATATACACAGATCTCTGCCAGAGGATTAGCTTCCCCCTGCTCTATAATCTCAAGACCGAGAGCCACATCTGTACTTGCTGACTTTACTTTGCCAACTTCCTTATAGGGCATGAAGTACTGAGTAAAGCTTTTCTCTTCAAAGGGCTTCAACCAGGTAAAATCGGGCTGATTGTCCGTATAGACACCGGTCATGAGCTCAATATAAGGTCCGTTTTCATCAGTCAGATTCCTGTCCCAGGCCTGACCGAAATCACCGTTCCCCCAGGTCCATTGCTTCTTGCCGGGAGAGATATGATGATCCGCCACATGCAGTATGCCGGCCTTCTTAGCCAGATCATAGCCACCGACAAAGTTATAATCAGAGCGGTAGGCCATATAGGAGGTAGGTACCGGGATATTCTTATACCTTGAGATGTCTACTCCGGCTGAATAGTCAACCTTATAATAGGTTCCTTTGGCGATGGGGAACTCTGACACATCCCTCTTGCCATGGTCATATACCGCATGGACATCGGGAGGGAATACAGACATGGTGTTCTCATTGGCCGGGACTGCCGGATTGGCCCACCATAGGAAGGTTTGAGCCAGGGAGCTGCGGTTATATAGCTGCCCCTTGATCTCCAGATAGGCTTTGTCCGGGTATAGGGTAAAGCCTGCCATACCCTTGGTGCCGTACATGGAATCAATCTCATTGACCCATACCGTTTTAGAGCCATCCTCATTCTCCTGCAGCTTATAATCCACCGGCAGGAAGGTACTGGGCCTGTGATGCTGGGGCCAGTTAAATTCTATCCCTCCTGAGATCCAGGGACCGGTAAGTCCTACCAGGGCAGGCTTGATCACTTCATTATAATATACAAAATCATAGTTGTTGGTCTTATCCAGGGCTCTCTGGATTCTTCCACCCAATTCCGGAAGGATCATAATATGCAGATATTTGCTCTCCAAAAATACTGCCTGATACTCCTTATCCTTCTTCTCATCATAGATCT
>JAJUHH010000620.1 GCA_029267975.1 Clostridiales bacterium | reverse complement strand
GGCGGCAGTGCCATGATGGATGAGGATCTGCAGATGAATGTTATCAAGGATGTGGCCTTACTGAAGCTAGTCGGCATGCAGCCTATCATCGTTCATGGAGGCGGTAAGGAGATTACCAAATGGCTTAATCTGCTGGGACACGAGTCTAGATTTGTGGAAGGACTCAGGGTCACGGATGCCCAGACCATGGAGGTTGCTGAAATGGTACTGAGCAAGGTGAATAAGAACCTGGTACAGATGGTGGAGAAGCTGGGAGTGAAGGCTGTCGGGATCAGCGGCAAGGATGGCTGCACCCTGAAGGTGGAGAAAAAAACCGTGAACGGCCAGGATATCGGTTATGTAGGGAATATTAAGGAAGTGAATGTAGATCTGATCAATACCCTCATTGACAATGATTTTATTCCTGTCGTGGCACCCATCGGCCTGGATGATGAGTATTTAGATTATAATATTAATGCAGATGATGCAGCCTGTGCAGTTGCCACTGCCATAGGGGCTGAGAAGCTGGTATTCCTAACGGATATTGAAGGTGTTTATGCTGATCCTGATGACAAGAGCAGTCTGATCTCCGTACTGACACTGGACAAAGCCGATGAGCTCTTAGAAAGCGGCTTTATCGGCGGGGGGATGCTGCCCAAGCTGAAAAACTGTGTGGACGCAGTCAGAAATGGTGTTTCCAGGGTGCATATTCTGGATGGCAGAATAGAGCATTGCTTGTTGCTGGAGTTCTTTACCAATAAGGGAATTGGAACAGCGATTATTGATAAGGCAAGTATCTTTGAGCATGAATTAACATAGAAAGAAAGGAGCTTGACCTGATGCAGCAGTATATAGAAGAAGCGGAAAAAGTATTGATGCATACCTATAACCGATATCAGATTGTGTTAGACCGCGGTGAGGGGATCTATCTGTATGATGTAAATAATAAGAGATACCTGGACTTTGGGGCAGGAATTGCGGTATTTGCCTTAGGGTATGGAAATAAAAAGTATAACGAGGCTTTAAAAGCACAGGTAGATAAGCTCTTACACACTTCAAATCTCTTTTACAATATCCCGGCAATTGAAGCAGCAAAAAAGCTTGCAAAGGCCACAGGAATGGATCGTGTCTTCTTCACCAGCAGCGGTACTGAGGCCATAGAGGGAGCAGTCAAGCTGGCCAGAAAATATTACTATAAGAAGCATGGGATCGCTGACAGCCAGATCATCTCTATGGAGCATTCCTTTCATGGAAGAAGTATGGGCGCTCTGAGTATTACCGGTTCGAAGAAATACCGGGAGGCCTTCGGCCCCTTAATGGGCGGTGTTGTATTTGCCGAATTTAATCAGCTGGACAGCGTGGCTGAGCTGGTAAATGAGAAAACCTGTGCAATCGTAATGGAACCTGTTCAGG
>JAJUHH010000619.1 GCA_029267975.1 Clostridiales bacterium | reverse complement strand
CCACTCCATTGCCGCTTGGCGATATGATAGGAAGATAGAATCTGGCACCTGACGCAGAGGTACTGCCTCTTATGATAAGCTCAGTATCTGAAAGTTCATAATTGAGTTCATATGGCATATCACCATCTTGTTTGCCATCTACCAGCTTACCTCTGATCTGATAGCTTATCTTATCCCCTTCCTGATACTCCACAGTAGCTGCTTTATCATTGATGCTGCGATAATACCTGTGCAGCGTTACAGGCTTTTTACTTCCATGATACTCTTCCTCCCTGCATAGCTCAATACGAGCTGTCAGGCAAATATTCCCCGTATGTCTGGGAAGCTGCATATTGTTGGGCTCTACCAGGTAGTATGAGCTCATGGTAGCTGCCAGAATTGGACCACAGGCCTTGTTCCATAACAGGGTGATGGCACCCCCTGTGGCATGCCCCTCCTCACTGTAATCAACATCATAATCTGAAACTGTCATTCTCCAGTCAGCTTTGGCAGCCAGACTTACATGGATCGAAGGAAAATACTTCACCCCCTCTGCCTGTTCCCTGGGCAGGCTGCCGCCTGGTCCGGGCTCTATGCCATGTTCCAGCATAATAGCGAGGGCCTTGGCGTGACAGAAGGTATGATGAACACAGGGTGCTTCCTTTGCGGTATGAAACATGGGTCCCCCATGAAGCAAGCCATCATGGGTGCATTCCTTTAATAATAAGGTATTCCGGTAAACGGCCTCAGCAAAGAGGGGATATTGATCTGCAAGGAGACCATAGCCCGCCTGGCAGCCATCTGAGGTACGACTGCCCCAATAGCTCCATTTATTATTTCTTGTCCCCCAACTGTTATCCCAGGCTCCGTCCGGAAGCATAAATTGCAGATGAGTCTCCATGGCTTTGCTAACCAGGGTAAGAAGCTCCTGATCCTCCATGTACAGTGCATAGGTTACCAGACCCGGCAGGGATTCCTCCACATTATAACCCAAATCCACCGGTCTGCAGCCTTTGGGACTAATGCCCTCCATAGGCTTTCCTTCTCCGTAGAGAAGACCGTCTTCTGTGAAGTATTGGAGGGCTTCCCTGGCAAGCTGTCTGGCCTTCTGCGCATATTTTTCCTCACAAAGCAGCTTGTAGGCAAGTGCCATTGCAGCAGCACAGGTAACCGGGTAATTAATATTGCCCCCGATCCGATCGATATTATCATGCAGGTAATCCGCTGATATCTGAAATCTCTTGAACCACCTTCCCCTGGTTTCTGAATCCAATAAATCACTGTGATATTTTAGGGCTTCTCCCAACTGGATTACAGCAAAGACAGTGATGCCCCTCCAGTCGCTATTGGTATCATTGCGATAGCTGCCATCCGCCAGAACCATCTTATGTTCCGTCCAGTCAAAAAGCAGTTT
>JAJUHH010000618.1 GCA_029267975.1 Clostridiales bacterium | reverse complement strand
TGGGATCACTCCAAAGCAGTATGCCTTGTTAAAGAAGAAAGAGAAGGGGCTATAGCAAGGCAAAGCTTCTTGCCTTTGTGCTCAACGAAAAAGAAAGGAATATAGCAGCTATGATGAAATTGCGTAATGAGAATGAGAGAAAATTATTCTTGAGTATTATGGAACGAATTGATACAATGTATGATGAGACAGCTTGTATGATTACCCAGTGGCGGGGGGCCAATGGTTATCACAGTACCCTCAGTAATTGTATGGTCCATCCCACCTTTAATTCCCTGGAATATGCCTACGAACTCATGAATCGTGGGCAGGGTGATGATTTTAAGAGAGCACAGCAGATCATAGACAAGGTGATCAAGCTGCAGGATACGCAAGCCCTTCATGATACCTATGGAATTTGGCCCTACTATCTGGAGGAATCCCTGGAGCAAATGTCTCCTCCGGACTGGAACTGGGCGGATTTCTGCGGTAAGAAGCTGCTGCAGATGCTCTTAGATTACCGCCAGGAGCTTCCTGATAAGCTGGCTGAGGAGATGCGCCGGTCAATCCTTCATGCCTGCAATTCCATCATGCGCCGCAATATGGGGCCCCACTACACCAATATCTCTATTATGGGCACCTATGTTACGCTGGCTGCAGGTGAGTTGTTCCAGCAACAGGAGCTGATCGAGTATGGTAAGAAAAGACTGCGGGAGCTGTATCATTATAATATGGACCGCGGTGCTTACCAGGAATATAACAGCCCCACCTATACTTGGATCATCGTTACGGACCTGTCCTCCATGCTTACCTATATCAAGGATCCGGAATGTCGTTCTATGATTGAGGATTTATATGGCTTGGCTTGGAAATGTGTTGCGGAGCATTTTCATTATCGGACAAGGCAATGGTCCGGCCCTCATTGCAGATTCTATTCCATGTTGGCGGATGATTCGATCCTGATGGGAATACAACGGGCTCTGGATTACCGGGTAGATTGGGTGCCATTGGATCGTCCGGGGCTGGCAGATAAGCTGTCAATGGGCTTTTTCAGCAGTGATATCCATTGTCCTGAAGAATATGTTTCTTATTTTACCGAGCCCACAAAAACCAGCTTTAGCCATACAATGTATGCATATAATAAGGATAGACAGGTAAAGCATATTGCATCCACCTATATGACGGAAGAATATTCTTTGGGAACCTTGTATAAAGCAACCTTCTGGAATCAGGTAAGAAGTCATTTAAGCTATTACGGCAGTGTAGGGCATCCGATTTACTGCGGACTGAAATGTTTGCATGATGGGTATGATTATTCCTCAGGACAGATTGTTACTGCACACAATAAGAACAGGGCCTTATCTGTGATAGGCTTTGCTACTAACGGAGGGGATACGCACCCCAATCTGGACTATGTGA
>JAJUHH010000617.1 GCA_029267975.1 Clostridiales bacterium | reverse complement strand
TTATGCCTTTAATTTAAATAGAATAGATAAAATTCCAGGAGAATAAATCATCGTTGCATAAAGAAAGGCTTGGTCAATATGGATATACATAAGCTGTTGGAACAGGTAAAAAAAGAGGAAATCAGTGTAGCGGAAGCAGAGGAGCTATTAAAGACACTACCTTATGAGGATCTGGGTTATGCAAAGCTTGATCATCACCGGTCCCTTCGCTCAGGCTTTGGTGAGGTTGTATTCTGTCAGGGAAAATCAATGGAGCATTTGGTATCAATCTATCAGCGCTTCTATGAGCGTGATAAAAATGTACTTGGAACCAGAGCAACGCAGGAGCAATACGAAAGTGTAAAGGCTGTGCTTCCCATGGTGGAATATGATCCTCTGTCAAGAATCCTTGCCATTCGTAAACAGCAGCAGGAAAGAAGTGGTCTGATTGCAGTCTGTACCGGTGGTACCTCAGACATCCCTGTTGCGGAGGAAGCTGCCCAGACAGCGGAGTTCTTTGGCAGCAATGTCCTTCGTGTCTATGATGTTGGAGTTGCCGGAATACATAGATTGCTATCCAAAATTGAGGATATCCGTCAGGCAAATTGTATTATTGCAGTTGCAGGGATGGAGGGAGCCTTAGGCTCCGTGGTGGCCGGACTTGTGGATAAGCCGGTGATCGCATTGCCCACCTCTGTAGGCTACGGTGCTAACTTCGGAGGCTTATCTGCTTTACTTACGATGTTAAACTCCTGTGCGGAGGGGCTTGCAGTGGTGAATATTGATAATGGCTTTGGGGCCGGATACATCGCCACACAAATCAATCGTATGGGAGCAAAAAGCAATCATTATGATTTCTAAGATGACAGAAATGAAGTTATGATAAAGGAGATAAGAAAGATGCATATGTCAGATGCCTTGATCTCCGTAGCTGTCGGTGGAACTATGACTCTTGCCTCTGCCGGAGCTGTGGGATACAGTATTAAAAAAATTGATAAGTTTGAATTAAACAGTAATAAAGTCCCCATGATGGGGGTTATGGGAGCCTTTGTATTTGCGGCACAGATGATCAACTTTACCATTCCCGTCACAGGTTCCAGCGGTCATATCGGAGGTGGTATCTTGCTGGCGGCCTTACTGGGACCTTTTCCTGCCTTGATCACCCTGGCCTCTGTATTACTGATCCAGTGTCTCTTCTTTGCGGATGGAGGGTTACTTGCTCTGGGCTGTAATATCTTTAATATGGCAGTTATCCCATGTCTGATCGTATACCCTTTGATTTATAAGCCCATGCTTAAGAAGAAGCTGACACCCGGAAGGATTAGTATGGCATCCATACTCTCTGTTATCGTCGGTTTACAGTTGGGGGCTTTTAGTGTGGTAATGGAAACCCTGATATCTGGAATTACTGAACTGCCCT
>JAJUHH010000616.1 GCA_029267975.1 Clostridiales bacterium | reverse complement strand
GCCATCTTCCGTCTCCCAGGCAAGCTTAGCGGCATTTAAGAGATTTAAGGTCCCAAGAACATTGGTTCCTACAAATACCTCAGGATTACGGATACTGCGATCCACATGGCTCTCTGCTGCAAAATGGATTACCCTGTCGATGTCATAGGTCTCAAACACCTTCAGTACCGCATCCTTATCCCTGATATCCGCCTTAATAAACTCATAATTATCCAAATGCTCCACTGACTTTAAATTCTCCAGATTGCCCGCATAAGTCAGAGTATCTAAGTTGATCACCTTAATATCACTTTTATATTTGTTAAGAAGATATAAGATAAAATTGGATCCGATAAAACCAGCGCCACCGGTTACAAGATATGTCTTCATAATTTATCCCCTCTTTATATGCTTTATTTTAATAAGGCATTATCCCTCATATATTCTTCCAATGCTTCTCTCCACTCTTTCATGATATAACCATGCCTTTCCCGCAAAGCCTTATTATCAAGTATGGAATACATAGGTCGTTTTGCAGGCGTAGGATACTCGCTGGTTGGAATCGCTTCAACTGAAATATCAAGCCCTGCCATCTGAAAAATGGTTACCGCAAATTCATACCAAGTGGTACTGCCTTCACAGGTGGCATGATAGATACCATAGCTATCTGTCCCCATAAGAAAGATAATTGCTCTTGCAAGCTCCAGAGCACTGGTGGGTGTGCCAATCTGGTCCTTCACCACTCTCACCTTAGAATTACTCTCTGCCAAACGGAGCATGGTCTTTACAAAATTCTTGCCTTCCCCATAGACCCATGCTGTTCTAAGGATAAAATATCTGCTGCACAGCTCTCTGACAAACTCATCACCAGCCTGTTTGGTCTTACCATATACGCTGACCGGGTTTGATTTGTCTTCCTCGATATAAGGCTTGGTAGCTTGTCCGTCAAATACATAATCTGTTGATACATGTATCAACTTTATTCCATGACGCTCTGCCGCTGCTGCCAGATATCGCGGACCTAATGCATTGATACTGTAGGCCTTCTCCTGCTCGCTTTCACAAAGATCAACTGCGGTAAATGCAGCGCAATTGATGATAATATCCGGTGCATTTATATCAATATAATGCGTAACGACTTCTTCCTTGGTAATATCAAGGGCCTGAATACTGCCGTCCTCCTTTGGGAGTGTATCCGTACGTAAAAGCTCATATTCTTTATTGTCCTTCAGCAACCCATAAAGCGCCAATCCCAACTGACCGGATGCTCCCGTTATCATAATACGTTTCATAAAATTTCTTATTCCTTCCCACCGAGTACCTATTCGGCATCCTTACTTTCGCTTTTCGTCCAATAACCCAACTATAGTATAATCAATTCAATATTAAATATCAATCCCTTTTACTGGGAAGAATTCTCAT
>JAJUHH010000615.1 GCA_029267975.1 Clostridiales bacterium | reverse complement strand
CGGGGACCGGATCCTGGTGAAGCCCGGTGAGAAGATCCCCCTGGACGGTATCGTTGTAAAGGGATACAGCGCCATCGATACCAGAGCCTTAACCGGAGAAAGCTTGCCGCAGGAGGTAAGTGTCGGTGATTCGGTATTATCCGGAACCATTAATACCAGTGGAGCCATCGAGGTTGAGGTAAGCAAGCCCTTCTCCGAGGCGACTGTCAGCAGAATTCTTGAGCTGGTCGAGAATGCAAGCAGTAAAAAAGCGCCCAGTGAAAAGTTTATCACCAAATTTGCACGTTATTACACACCGGCTGTGGTGTTTACTGCAGCAGCAGTAGCCATTATTCCACCTATCGCCTGTTTTGGAAGCTTTACTGAGTGGCTCTACCGTGCCTTAAGCTTTTTGATCATTTCCTGCCCCTGTGCACTTGTTATCTCTATCCCCTTAAGCTTCTTCGGCGGCATCGGCGGGGGAGCAAAGCAGGGCGTGCTGATCAAGGGCGGAAACTATCTGGATGCACTGAAGCAGGTGGATACCATAGTATTTGATAAGACAGGTACCTTGACCAGAGGTGTTCTGGAGGTTACCAAGCTGCATCCTGTGAAGGGGGTTACCGAGGAGGAATTAATCCGTGCTGCAGCCATTGCCGAGAATCATTCCCTGCATCCGGTTGCAAAATCCATCAGTTCCTATTACAACAAGGGCAAGGTGGTTGAACTGGGCGGTCAGGCACAGATCACGGAAATTGCCGGCCATGGCGTAGTTGCTCAGGCAGAGAAACGAATCATTTATGCAGGCAATGACAAACTGATGAAAAAGCATAACATTAGCGTACCAGAGTATAAGATCTCCGGCAGCGTGGTACACATTGCGGTGGATAACAGATACCTGGGATACATCCAGATTACAGATACCATGAAGGACAAAGTTAAGGAAACCATGCAGGCTTTAAAGCAGCTGGGCGTAAGGAAAACAGTCATGCTGACAGGAGACCAGGAGGAAACTGCCAGAGAAATTGCAGCAGCAGGCGGGATAGATGAATATAAGGCAGGCTTACTGCCTCAGGATAAGGTTAGCTGGTTAGAGAAATATAAGAAGGCGATTACAGGAAAAGGATGCATCCTCTTTGTGGGAGATGGTATTAACGATGCTCCGGTACTAGCCATGGCCGATATAGGCATCGCCATGGGCGGTGTAGGCTCCGATGCGGCAATTGAGGCAGCCGATGTGGTAATTATGAATGATGATATCAGCAAACTGGTTAATGCAATTAAGATCGCCCGCAAAACCAACAGGATTGTTGTTGAGAATATTGTCTTTGCCCTTGGCGTCAAGCTTGCAATCATGCTGTTAGCCTTTTTCGGTATCTCTTCCATCTGGTTTGCTATCTTTGCTGACGTGGGAGTAGCCCT
>JAJUHH010000614.1 GCA_029267975.1 Clostridiales bacterium | reverse complement strand
CTCTGTTTCCGCTGTTAACCTTTTTGATGAGTATGGGAATCTATTTTGTTCTCTATCTGGGAGGGCGCAATATATTACAGGGCAGTATGACGGTAGGAACCCTGATGCAGTTCAGTTCCTATGCCTGGATGCTGTACGGACCCCTTGGCTGGATGACCCATCTTCCCAGAATGATTACCCAGATGGTTACAAGCCTTGAGCGAATTTGTGATGTCCTGGAGGAAGAGCCCTTAATCCGTAATAAAAAAGACGCCATTGAGCATGAGATCCAGGGAGATGTGGAACTTAGGGATGTCAGCTTTGGCTACCGGCCCTATGAACCTGTCCTTGAGAAGATAAATCTGAAGGTGAAGAAGGGGGAGATGATCGGTCTGGTGGGAGCTTCCGGTACCGGCAAATCCACCATGATTAATCTGATCATGCATCTGTACGAGGTGGATGACGGAGAGCTTTTGATTGACGGATATAATATCAATGACCTGAATATTGAGAAATATCATTCCCAGTTGGGTGTTGTGCTTCAGGAAACCTTCCTTTTCTCCGGCAGTATCTTTAATAATATCCGCTTTGCCAAGCCGGATGCTACAGAGGAAGAGGTCATCCGTGCGGCCAAGATGGCCAATGCCCATGACTTTATCTGTAAAACACCGGACGGCTATAATACCTATATCGGAGAAAACGGCCATAATCTCTCCGGCGGAGAGAGACAGCGTATCGCCATTGCCAGAGCAATTCTCAATGATCCCAAGCTTTTGATCCTGGATGAAGCGACCTCAAGTCTGGATACGGAGAGTGAATATCTGATCCAAAAGGCGCTGGAACGCCTGACGGAGGGAAGGACCACCTTTGCCATTGCCCACCGGCTATCTACTCTGCACGGAGCAGATCGCCTGGTTGTCATTGACGGTCACAGGATTGCTGAGGTAGGCTCCCATAATGAGCTGATGGAGAAGAAGGGGATTTACTATAAGCTTGTTACCGCACAGCTTGAAATGCAGAGCTTAAAAGAGGAGAAGGAGGAAGCCATCGGGGCATAAGATGGGCTTTCCCTCCTTCATTGCCCGGCACCCGGCATCAGGTCCCCATATTTGGAGCGATAGGTTTCCTTAAGAATATTGCGATATTCGCTTGGAGTGGACCCCTTTACCCGCTTAAAGATCTTTGAAAAGAGCAGGGGATCATTATAACCCACAGAACGTGATATATTGCCGATGGACAGATTGCTATTGGGCAATAGCTCACAGGCCTTGCGGATGCGAAATTCAATAAGATATTCCTGAAGGGTCAGATTCATGGCACTCTTAAACAGGGAATTAAAATAACTTCTGTTGAGTCCCACGTGCTTTGATATGGAATCGATGGTTATTTTATGTGAATAGTTCATTTCAATAAACTGCAGGGCTT
>JAJUHH010000613.1 GCA_029267975.1 Clostridiales bacterium | reverse complement strand
AGGAATATTCATAAGAAAGAATAGAACAAAGGAGACCAATATGAAGCTAGAATGTATGATTAACAATGGATGCAATCTTCAGGGAATTGATTGGGAAGACATCAAATTTAGCTGGTACCCGGAAGAAGCAGGCAAATGCAAAGTCCAGCGAAGCTGCCGAATCCTGGTAGCTGAGCATTATGAGACCCTGCTTCACAATCAGTCGGATTATTATGACAGTGGATGGCTCATGAGCAGCAGGAGTATTGAGGTAAGCTTTCCCGGGCTGCATTTAAAGCCAGCAAGCGTTTATTACATTCGTATCATGGCAATCTATGAGGAAGAAAATGCAGAATATTCTTCTGACATAGTCAAATGCATTACCGGTATTGCTCCTGATGACTGGAAGGCAAGCTGGATCGGCGGCTCTCGCATGCCGGGTAGGAATGAATTTACCTACTTTCATAGGAGTTATCAGGTTGAAAAGCAGGTCAGGAATGCAATCATATATATCTCAGCCCATAATCATTTTAAACTATGGCTGAATGGCAGCAGGCTAAACGGTGAGGTTGCACCTGCACCCTCTCATATCTATCGGAGCAAGTATTACCTTACCTATGATATCAGTGATAGGCTCAGGCAGGGGAAGAATGATCTTAACTGTATCCTGTATTATCAGAACTGTCATGGCCAAAATTATATGAACGGTCTTCCGGGAATAATCTTGCAGGAATACATTTACTATGAAGATGGATCGTACGAGCTGTGGAATAGTGATGAGAGCTGGGATATCCTGGAGGATACGCCCTATCAAACGGGCATGCCCTGCCAGCAGAACCGCAGTATAAGTTCAGTGATCTCCTATGATTTTAATCATGAGGCAGCAAATTGGCTTCAGGATGGTTACAGCTAGCAGCATTGGAAAAAGGCAGAGTTGTCCGGGATTAATACACAGGGATGGGTACTGCGTCCACAGTTTATCCCGGAAGGACGGATACATGAGAGGATCATTCCCAAAGTAGTAAGCGAGCAGGAGGGGCATCAGGTATTTGATAGTGGTAAGATCCTATCCGGCTGGGTTGAGGTAAGATTAAAAGGCATTAAGGGCTCAAGGGTAAGCATACGGTATTCGGAGGATTTGGATGAAGAGGGGAAGGTAAAGCATAATGTAGCCAATGAGACCAGCGAGACCTATTACGATACCTTTGCTTTAAGTGACGATATGAATGTCTTTCAGGCAGATTTTACTTATAAAGCCTTCCGCTACTTTGAAATCACAGGATATCCGGATAAGATCGATTTGAACGCTGTATCTGTCATCAGTGCCGGAAGTGATATCGGTCTCAGGGGCAGCTTTCAAAGCACCGATGTTATGCTGAATAAAATATATAAGGCCTGTTTGCAGACACAGGTCAACAATGCATTAAATCAGCTGGTGGATTGT
>JAJUHH010000612.1 GCA_029267975.1 Clostridiales bacterium | reverse complement strand
TGAGCTGCAGGATTATGATCAGATGATGGTTGAAATGGCGGCGCTTGTTACGGCAATTATCCTTAATCAGGACAAATTATGGTATTCCCTCAGTGATGCTGAGAGGACAAATATCTATCAATGGCTGAACCAGATCAATGACCATAAGGTACATCCCAATAACTGGCGCTTCTTTAGAATACTGGTAAATATGACCTTCCGTAAGCTTGGACTTGACTGGGATAAGGAGAATATGGAAGATGACCTGCAGATTATTGAAAATTGCTATACCGGCGATGGTTGGTATTATGACGGTAATGCAGGACAGGTGGATTATTATATTCCCTTTGCCATGCATTATTACAGCCTGATCTATGCAGAAGTAATGGAAAAGGAAGACAGGGAAAGAGCATCACTGTTTAAAAGCAGGAGCAAGGAGTTTGCAAAGGACTTTATCTACTGGTTTGCCAGTGACGGATCAGAGATTCCTTATGGTCGCAGCCTGATCTATCGCTTTGCCCATGTCGCTTACTTTGCAGCCCTTGCCTTCAGTAATATAGAGGCTCTTCCCTGGGGTGTGATTAAGGGAGTATTCCTTAAGAACCTGCGCCATTGGTTTTCCAAGCCGATGTTTGATCCGGCAGGGATCCTTTCCATTGGCTATGAGTATCCAAACCTGGTCATGAGCGAACGCTATAATTCTCCGGGATCCCCTTATTGGGCTTTCAAGGTCTTTTTGGTCCTGGCCCTGCCCAAGGAACATCCCTTCTGGCAGGCAGAGGAAAAAGATTATGAGTATGAGCCTGTCAAGCGGTTAAAGCATCCTCATATGCTGATTACCCATGAGAAGGAAGGCAACCATGTCATGGCCTTTGTTACCAGTCAGCATTGTGCAAACCATGGCAATACTCCCGCTAAGTATGAAAAATTCGTCTATTCCAATCGCTTCGGCTTCAGTGTGAGCAGAGGAAACGGCTTGGAAGACGGAGCATTTGATAACACACTTGCAATCTCGCCTGCAGGTGAGAACTTTTACCGTATGAGATACGGTGTCTCCTCCTATGAAGTGGAGGAAACCTATCTTCGTATGAAATACACTGTATCCTCCCAGGTTCAGGCGGATAGTATTATCGTCCCTGCTGCGCCCTGGCATGTGAGAATTCATCAGATAGAAACTGAGATTCCCATTGATATTGCAGACGGTGGCTTCGCGATTTCTACCCAAAGTAATCTTTTACAGGTACCGGAGAGAGATTACCTTAAGAGCAGTGATCAGGATATCCTAAAGGAGGAGAGGGGGCTTTATGCTCTTCTCCCCTGGGGAAGCAGTGGTATAGCAGCAGAAGGCGACGGTCACTTAGAGCTTGTAAGAACCTTTCCGAATACGAATCTTATGTCAAATCAAGCCATGGTGCCTACCTTCAGGAAGAGGTTAGAGCCAGGCAGGCATACCATCATCACCATGTTTGTTGCCGGTGGTACAGA
>JAJUHH010000611.1 GCA_029267975.1 Clostridiales bacterium | reverse complement strand
GGTCTTACCGGTACCCCTGGTTCCGCAGAACAGATAGGCATGTCCGATTCTGCCGGCTTTTATTTGATTTTTTAATGTTGTTACAATATGCTCCTGCCCTCTGACATCCATGAAATTATCCGGGCGGAACTTTCTGTAAAGAGCCGTATAGGACATAGGCTACTTCCTTTCCCTTAAACCGTACAATTACTTCTACTGGTTAGTACGCTTTTAAAGCGTTCATTTGCATTTATAAATAAATCCACAAGGCTTGGGTCAAACAAAGTTCCCTTGCCTTCGATAATGATTTGCATGGCCTCTTCATGAGTATAGGCACTCTTATAGGGACGAACCTGAGTCAGCGCATCATACACATCGGCCACTGCCATAAGTCTGGCATAGATGGGGATTTCTTCGCCCTTTAAGCCAGAGGGATAACCGCTTCCATCCCAATGCTCATGATGGCAATAGGCAATATCCCTGGCCAGATACAGCCACCTGCTTCCGCCGGTTTCACGGATGATATTGTCAAAGGCTTCTTTTCCAAGGGTTGTGTGGGTCTTCATGTGCTCATATTCATGATAATCCAGAGGGGAGGTCTTGCGCAGGACATCATCGCTGATACCGATCTTACCGATATCATGGAGGGCAGCGGACCTGAGCAGATCTCTTACATCCTCTTCATGAAGTATTTCCTTAAATTCCTCCCGGGCAATTGCCTCTTCCAATAATATTTTAAAGTACTGGGTGGTATTCTTCAGATGCCCGCCGGTGGTCTCATCTCTGCAGTCTACCAGTTCTGCAAAGCTGAAGGAGATTGCATCCTGATATTTATCCGCAAAATCACGATTCTTACGAAGGCTATGAAGCTCTATCACATTTTCAATTCGACGATAAAGCATCTCTGCCGCAGCCGGCATGATCATGTAGTTCTCCATCCCAAGCTGCAGGAGCCTCTCTTCTATCTGCGGGTTAGCCTTCTCTGCAAGATATATCACAGGGATCTCGCGAGCAGCCGCAATATCCTTACTCCGCTCAAATATCTGCTTATAAAAGGTGTCAGACAAAGTCTCTTCAGATACAGGCAAAACAAGCAGCTCCACCGTAAACTGCTGCAAATACTCTGTAAGCTCAGAAATCTTTGTGAAGGTGCTTATTTTATAAAAGCCTGATAATGCCTGGCTTAATCTCTGGTACATTACCTTATCTGTGTCAAAAATCAAAAGCTGCTTCATTGTATACACCTTTTATACTGGATTAAAGCCCAATCCTTCGCAGTATCAATGTTAATTCTCTTATTCAGATCAGAAACTCCAACTTGGATTATAACATTATCAGGGCATGAAATCAATGTTTTGTGACCTGCCCCTTACTCTGTTACCTTCTGAAAATGCTGATAATCCTTGCTGTTCTTCCATTCACCACCCCAGGTAAAGCCCCGCTTGATGAAGGCATTATATAAAGCATCGTCCTTCTTAATATAATATTC
>JAJUHH010000610.1 GCA_029267975.1 Clostridiales bacterium | reverse complement strand
GAATGTATCTAGCTATCATGCTCATAAGCTTGACTTTCACTCGATTGTGGCAGATGCAATAAGAGGTATTGATGATTTGACGAAAGGCTTATTAGAGGCTGCTTATCAATCAGGATATCAGAGTGAAATATCAAAAGCCAAGCAATATTGGGAAGAGGAAATGAAAGCCTTAACCGCCAACACCTAGGGCAGTAATTATCAGACCATCTTTAAAGCCAAGGAAGAAGGAATTGAAGAGGAATTTATCAGAGCGACCGGTGGTGAACTAACCCAGACAGCTGCAATCGGTATTATCAGGGAAGTAATTGAAGAGGATGCTATCATCGTTGGTGCCTCCGGCAGTCTTCCGGGAGACCTTCAAAGAATGTGGACCACGGACACGAAGGATGCTTATCATATGGAATATGCTTATTCCTGTATGGGTTATGAGATTGCGGCAACCCTCGGAGCAAAGCTTGCAGAACCTGAGCGTGCCTGCTATGCCATGGTAGGAGACGGCTCCTTCCTGATGATGCATTCGGAGATTGCGACAGCGCTTCAGGAGAAGAAGAAAATTACGGTATTGCTCTTTGATAACTGTGGTTTTGGCTGTATTAATAACCTGCAGATGGGGAAGGGGATCGGAAGTTTTGCTACCATGTTCCGTTATCGTGATGAGACCTCCGGCAGGCAGGACGGCAGACTGATGGTTACCGATTTCGCAATGATAGGAAAGGGCTATGGTATGACTACCTTCTCAGCCAGGACGAAAGAAGAGCTGAGGGAAGCCCTTGCGGAAGCAAAGAAGATTGAGAATAGCGTACTGATTGATATTAAGGTTCTTCCCAAGTCCATGACAGAAGGTTATGAGGCTTGGTGGCATGTAGGAATAGGGGATAGTGATACCAATAGAAAGATTAAGGAAGCTTATCAAGACAGAATAGAACATCTAAAGAAGGCCAGACAATATTAATGGGAGGATCATACATATGTTGAAGCAGGATAAGATTAAACTGGGAATAGCTCCAATTGGTTGGACGAATGATGATATGCCTGCCCTTGGAGGAGAGAATACCTTCGAGCAGTGCATCAGCGAGATGGCGCTTGCAGGCTTTACCGGCTGTGAAGTGGGCAACAAATATCCAAAGGATACTAAGGTACTGAAGGAAGCACTGGATATTAGAGGAATGCGTATTGCCAGCAAATGGTTCTCCTCTTTTCTGGTTACAAGACCTTATGAGGAGACCGAAAAGGAGTTCATCAAGGAGCTGGATTATCTGGAGGCAGTAGGAGCCAATCGGATCAATGTATCGGAGCAAAGCTATTCCGTACAGGGTAAGGAAGAATTATCTATCTTTGATCATAAGGTTTATTTTACGGATGAGGAATGGACTAGATTATGTGATGGGCTGAATAAGCTCGGAAAACTTGCAGCAGATCGTGCTTTTAAGCTGTGCTTCCATCACCATATGGGGACCGGTGTTCAGACCATCGCTGAGACAGAACGGCTTATG
>JAJUHH010000609.1 GCA_029267975.1 Clostridiales bacterium | reverse complement strand
GCTAAGCCGGTGGTCATGATTATAATACAGGAATATATTGACAAGGAGGTTGATGACGAATGCAGGCATCAAGATCAGAATTTCTAGTGAGAAGTAAACCGCTGATCAGAAGGCTGATTGAACTTTTGTCAGCAGATTATAAATATGTATCGGTGCTTGGTACGGACACGAAGGGGAAGACCTATATGGTAAGCAAGACAGGAGTAAATATCAGCGATTATTTCCTGGCGGAGCGCGGCTTTGTGGTTCGTATCCATAATGGTGTGAATTATTCTGAGTATTCCTTTAACGAGCTTAGCGAAGAAAGGCTTCCCTTGATCGTGGAAGAGATCAAAACAAAGCTTCATAAGGTGGCGCCGGAGATTGCTGTAAATGCCTACGATCAGATTGAAGAAGAAGCTATTACAAAAGAATTCTTCAGCGAGTTGGAAGAGGACCCGGAGACCATAAGCCCGGAGCTTATTATAGGGGAGCTTACAAGAATAGTGGAAGCTGCCAGCGGACTGTCGGATTTGATTGTAAATTACAGGGCAGGATATAACAGCATTCATGTATCAAAGATTTACCTGTCTAATCATAAGGACCTGGAGCAATCCTATCTGACCAGCGATGCAAGTCTCTTCTGTATGGTAAGTCGGGAAGATTCCATAAAATATACCTTTAAGACTTATTCCGGCGTGAAGGGTTATGAGATTATCAAGGAGCTGGAGAATAACTACAGGAAGATTGCTGAGGAAGCAATCAGACTTTTGGATGCAAAGCCTGTAAAGCCCGGCGTTTATGATGTTATCTGTGCACCGGATGTTACCGGACTCATTGCCCACGAGGCCTTTGGACATGGTGTGGAGATGGACATGTTTGTAAAGGGAAGAGCAAAAGGGGCAGAGTATATTAATAAGCAGGTTGCTTCTCCCATTACCACCATGCATGACGGTGCGGCCGCAGCAAAGCATGTCTCCTCTTATTTATTTGATGATGAGGGAACCTTGGGTACGGATACCACCATTATTCAGGAGGGTATCTTAAAGAACGGTATCTCGGATTTACTCTCCGCCCTGAAGCTAGGTACCACACCTACTGGCAATGGAAAGCGGGAATCCTATGAACGCAAGGCTTATGCCAGAATGACCAATACCTTTTTTGAAGCGGGAAAAGATACCTACGAGGATATGCTTGCCTCTATCAAATACGGTTATCAGCTGGAGGGATATTATAGCGGTATGGAGGATCCGAAGAATTGGGGGATCCAATGTATTGTAATGCTAGGAAGGGAGATCGTTGACGGAAAATTTACAGGCAAACTGATTTCTCCTGCTGTAATGACCGGCTATGTTCCTGACTTATTAAAGTCCATCTCTATGGTAGCAGGGGATGTTGAGCTGGAAGGTGCAGGTTTTTGTGGGAAAGGCTATAAGGAATATGTGAAAACCTCTAACGGAGGCCCCTATATTAAAGCGAAAGTGAGGCTGGGATAATGCTGGAACGGATTGTACAAACACTGAAAAGT
>JAJUHH010000608.1 GCA_029267975.1 Clostridiales bacterium | reverse complement strand
GGGAGCACATTGACCAAGGCTTCCCTCTCTGCCTTCTGAAGCACCATTTGTATCACGGCCGGGCTGTCCGTTGCCGGCTTTGTATTGGGCATGGCACAGATGCTTGTATAGCCCCCTGCCGCGGCTGCTCTTGATCCGGAGGCAATCGTCTCCTTGTATTCATAACCGGGCTCCCGCAGATGCACATGCAGATCGATAAAACCGGGCATGACGTATTTGTCCCCGGCATCGATCACAGCCAACTCGATTCCGTCTTGCAGCGCTTTCTTACGATACTCCTCTTCCTTTAACTCCTTACTTACTTCGCGAATGCGATCTCCCTCAATGAGCAGGTCATAATAGCCCTCCCTTTGAGATGCCGGGTCAATTACATATCCATGTTTAATTAATGTGAGCATGCTTAACTCCTTCTACTTGATCGTAATACCGCACAAATAATTGATAAACTGCTGGGCTGTTCTTCCTGACCTGCCACCATGGGACAATTCCCAGATATTCGCCTGGGCACAGAGCTCTTCTTCACTGATGGGAAGCTGTTGCCTCTTGGCCAGCTCCGTTACAATTTGGAAATATTCCCTTTGGTTGGGAGCGGAGAAATTAATGGTGATACCAAAGCGTGCCACAAGGGAAAGCTTCTCCTCCATGGTGTCAGACCGGTGCAGCTCCTCCGTAACCTCCATATC
The DNA here is from genome assembly GCA_029267975.1 of Clostridiales bacterium. Lineage (GTDB taxonomy): Bacteria > Bacillota > Clostridia > Lachnospirales > Lachnospiraceae > Mobilitalea. Next base: position 836 of record JAJUHH010000608.1, on the reverse strand, counting down.
CGACCGGTCCTTCCAGGTCTCCCGGATCAGATGGCGACGGTTGGAGGTGGCATAGATTAAGACATTATCCGGCTTATTCTCCAGACCTCCCTCAATAACAGCTTTCAGATATTTATATTCAATCTCAAATTCCTCAAAGGATAAATCATCCATATAGATGATAAATTTATAGTTTCGGTTCTTCACCCTGGCAATCACTGCGGACAGGTCCTCAAACTGATGCTTATAAATCTCAATCATGCGAAGCCCGTCCTTATAATATTCATTGAGTATTGCCTTAACTGCAGTGGATTTACCGGTACCGCTGTCACCAAAGAGAAGGACATTATTGGCCTTCCTGCCCTCAATAAAGGCTCTGGTGTTATCAATCAGCTTCTTCTTCTGAAGCTCTAAGCCTACCAGATCAGAAAGCAGGACCTCCTGGGTATTGGTAATGGGTACAAGGTCCAGTCTGCCCTCCTCCTTCGTTAAGCGGAAGGCTTTGTTCAGACCCAGCATCCCCACGCCGTAATCTTTATAGAAGTCAGTTACAAAGGTAAATATCTCATGTTCGTTCTTTGCTGACTCTATTTGGCTGCTTAAGCGCTGAACCTTCTCACTGACACTTTTATTATAACGGCTGCTGCTTTTTTCTATGGCCTGGTAATTGGTTAGTAGAGAAAAACAGTCTATTCCCAATTGCTCCTCCATAGGACCAAAATCATAATCAAACAGCGCTTTCCATATCTTAAAATCTTTTTTCGCAAACTGATTGACAGAGCCTTCTCTGGCTCCGACTTTCTCACAGGTGATGCTAAAGGGATTCTCTGTTGTGATCAGTAAAAAGGCCAGGTAGT
>JAJUHH010000607.1 GCA_029267975.1 Clostridiales bacterium | reverse complement strand
CTATCCGGCGGTGAGCAGCAGATGCTGGCCATGGGCAGGGCACTGATGGCTGACCCCAAGATCATCCTGATGGATGAACCCTCCATGGGTCTTTCGCCAATTCTGGTGAAGGAGATCTTCAGTATTATCCGCTATTGCCATGATATGGGGATTACCATCCTGCTGGTAGAGCAGAATGCCAAAATGGCGCTTAGTATTGCCAACAGAGCCTATGTGCTGGAGACCGGCACAATAACCATCTCCGGAAAAGCAGCAGAGCTTCTGGAGGACGACAGAGTCCGTAAAGCATACCTGGGTCAATAAGAGAATTTCAGCATATACAATTAGTAAGTGGCATATGACTTAGGGTCAAGGATGAAATAATTACGAAATCAGGTGAGAAGAATGGAAAACTTAGGATACTATGATGGGAAATATGATTTGATAGAGAATATGACTGTACCCTTTGATGACAGAGTCCACTATTATGGGGATGGAGTGTACGATGCTACCTGTGCCGGTAACCACATTATCTTTAATCTGGAGGAGCATATTGATCGGTTTTATCGCAGCGCCGGACTTCTGGGGATTGAGATTCCCCATAGCAAGGAAGAGTTAAAGGACATTTTAAATGAAATGATTGTTAAAGTAGATGGCAAGGAGCATTTTGTCTACTGGCAGGTAACAAGGGGAGTTGCTCCCAGAAAGCATAAGTTTCCTCAGGATACAGCAGCAAAGCTATGGATTATGATCAGACAATCTCCCATCGGGGATCTGAATAAGCCGGTAAAGCTGATCACTGTGGAGGATACCAGGTTCTTTCATTGCAATATTAAAACCCTGAACCTGATCCCAAACGTTATGGCTGCACAGAGGGCTGAACTGGCCGGATGTGATGAGGTTGTCTTTCACCGGGGTGACAGGGTAACAGAATGCGCCCATAGTAATGTTCATATCCTTAAGGATGGCGTATTTATTACACCGCCCACAGATAATCTGATCCTGCCCGGCATCGCCAGGGCTCATCTGCTGAAGATGTGCAAAGAGCTTGATATTCCCTCGGAAGAGAGGATTTTCACTGTTGATGAGTTAATGAAGGCGGATGAGGTCATCGTCAGCTCCTCCAGTAATTTCTGTCTTTATGCCAGTGAGATCGATGGTATCCCGGTTGGAGGGAAAGCGAAAGAGCTGCTTCACAAATTGCAGGATGCCCTGATGGAGGAATATCTGCAGGCAACCAAACAGATATAAGGAAGCCTGTTGATCTTACATCTTATGACACCGGGCTAAGATAGAACGGAGGGAATATATGACCAAAGAACAACTGGCAATCTTAAATGTCGGGGAGAATCTGGATGCCTTGATGACCCTGGACCCAAGAGGATATGGAGTATGCAGGATATTGTATGAGGGAAGCCGGGCCTATACCGGGGAACCTCTTACCACCCATGCTGCCAAAATGCTTACTCAGAATATCCAGCCCAAGGATATCATTTTCATTATTACCGGTTTTATTTTATTACCTCATAAGGCTCCCGAGAT
>JAJUHH010000606.1 GCA_029267975.1 Clostridiales bacterium | reverse complement strand
GAGGAGATCAAGCGCTTTGACCGAATTCGCAGGGGTATTGACTGGGGGTATGCCTCAGATCCATTTCACTACGGTGTATGCCATTACGACAAGACTAGGAAGAGATTATATATCTTTTTTGAGATCCATCAGGTTAAGCTAAGCAATCGCAAGGCTGCTGCTTTAGTACGAGAAGAGAACAAAAATAACGACATAGTAACAGCAGATAGTGCAGAACCAAAAAGTATTGCGGATTTTAAGGAATATGGTGTACGGATTAAAGGGGCTAAGAAGGGATCGGATAGTGTTGATTATGGGATTAAGTGGCTTTCTGAAGAAATAGAAGAAATCGTCATCGATCCGGATCGCTGCCCGAATACCTGGAGAGAGTTTTATGGTTATGAACTCGAAAGAGATGCCAATGGAAATCTGAAAGCTGAGTATCCTGACAAAAAAAATCACAGTATTGATGCTATCAGATATGCACTTGAGGATGACATGAAAAGGACGGGCATCAGAATATTAAAGTGAGGTGAGAAATATGGACTTTAAGAATGACATTAACATATTAACAACTCCGGAACTTATAAAGATATACATTGATGAGTTCTATACATCCAAAGAGCGCCAGCTGATGATCAAGGGCGAAAAGTATTACCGGGTTGAGAATGATATCCTTGATCGGAAAATGTATCGCTATGAGAATGAGAAACCTGTGCTGGATGAAACCAAGGCGAATCACAGGCTCGCCCACGGCTTCCTGCATGAGTTTGTCGAGGACAAGGTTAATTATCTCCTGTCGAAGCCTTATACGATGGAATGCGAGGATAAAAACTACCTCAAGTTAGTCCAGAATACCTTAGGAAAACGCTTTCAGCATAAGCTTGTGCAGTTGGGTACGGAATGCAGCAATAAAGGCATTGCATGGACCTATGAATACATAGACGAGCAGGGGCAGAAAAAATCAAAGAAAATCCCTTCTGAGCAGTGTATTCCTCTATGGATAGACAATGATCATGAGGAACTGCAGGCCATGATCCGATATTATCAGGTTGAGGTCTACGAGGGCAAAGAAAGGAAATATGTCACCAAGATAGAATATCATACTCCGGACGGTGTTGAGTATTATGAAATGACCAGTCAAGGGGAAGTTATTCTGGATGCAGAAAAGTATCTGAATCAGCCATACGATGGTAGTATTTTGATACCGCACTTTACGATTAACGGTGTTCCCGGTTCATGGGGGCGTGTTCCCTTCGTACCCTGGAAGAACAATGACTATGAGCTTCCAGATCTGCAATTTATTAAGACTTTGATAGATGAATATGATTTATCCAGGTCCGATGTGGCTAACCTTTTAGAAGAGATAAAGGAAATTGTCTATGCACTGAGAGGCTACGGCGGCGAAAGCCTTTCCGAGTTTATGCGTGATTTGGCATACTATAAAGCAGTTAAGCTGGATGAGGATGGCGGACTGGATAAAGTCGAGCATACAATTAATATTGATGCTGCAGAAAAGCACTTTCAACAACTTCTGAAGGATATTTACCG
>JAJUHH010000605.1 GCA_029267975.1 Clostridiales bacterium | reverse complement strand
GTCCAGGTTACTTCTGTCTCTGACTGAGCAATCAGACGATTGGCATGATCGCAGGGCATACCATCAAGGAGCTGATCTGTCATTAAGGTGAAGAGCTTTCTGGCATCTGTCTGAGCCTCAGCGGTCTTTACAGCCTTGGCCTGTTCTATGCCTATGCGGCTTAAGCTGGCAATTAGCTGCTCCTTCAGGTCAGGTGCGGCAGCAATCAGTTTGCTTACGGTATAAGCATACTTATATTCTACCTGGGACACGCGTTCCTGAAGCCAGCCGTGAATATTGCCGGTATCAATCATTTCCTCAAGGGGTTTATTAAGAAATTGTCCATAGCGCTCCTCGCATTCTGTGGAAAGCGCTAAACCGTACTGATTACCCAGCATGCAAAGCTCGTCAACCACTGCCTGCTGTAAGCGAATCTTATTATATAACCAATAATGGATGGGTCCTAAAAATGCACTCATAAAATAATCTCTCCTGATAAAAACCCTATCGGATCATTATTATCGTTATCCGATAGGGATAAATTTATGTGGCTGGGTAACCTATTTATGAATTAGTTTGCCATAAATAACTGGATGTCATCTTCCACTGTTCCAATTCCTGCGATACCGAAGGTCTCAACCAAAACCTTAGCAACATTAGGGGATAGGAATGCAGGAAGTGTGGGTCCTAAGTGGATGTTCTTCACGCCTAAGTAGAGAAGGGAAAGAAGAACGATAACCGCTTTCTGCTCATACCATGCAATATTGAAGGCAATGGGAAGCTCATTGATATCGGAAAGCTCGAAGACTTCCTTCAGCTTCAGGGCAATCAGAGCCAGGGAGTAGGAGTCATTACACTGACCTGCATCCAGTACTCTGGGAATACCACCGATGTCACCAAGATCAAGCTTGTTGTATTTATATTTTGCACAACCTGCGGTCAGGATTACAGTATCCTTGGGAAGTGCCTGAGCAAATTCAGTGTAGTAATTTCTGGATTTCTGACGTCCGTCACAGCCTGCCATAACAAAGAATTTCTTGATTGCACCGGACTTCACAGCGTCAACAACCTTGTCTGCAAGAGCCAGTACCTGCTTGTGAGCAAATCCACCGATGATCTCACCCTTCTCAATCTGGGTCGGAGCAGGGCAGGTCTTAGCAAGCTCGATAATCTGGGAGAAGTCCTTGTGTCCCTTCTCATCTCTTTCGATATGAACGCAGCCGCTAATTCCGGTAGCACCTGTGGTGAATAATCTGTGCTTGTAGGAAGCTTTGGGAGGTACCACGCAGTTGGTTGTCATAAGGATAGGTCCGTTAAAGCTTTCGAACTCTTCCTTCTGCTTCCACCATGCATTTCCGTAGTTACCGATGAAGTTGGGGTATTTCTTGAAGGCAGGATAGTAATGTGCAGGAAGCATCTCAGAGTGGGTGTATACGTCAACGCCTGTTCCCTGGGTCTGCTCCAGCAGCTGCTCCAGATCTCTTAAATCGTGTCCGGAGACCAGGATACCAGGTCTGTTGCCTACGCCGATGTTAACCTTGGTAATCTCAGGATT
>JAJUHH010000604.1 GCA_029267975.1 Clostridiales bacterium | reverse complement strand
CGGATCGCTTTCCTCCACAATCTTCTTCTGATCCAGGAAGATAATCCGGTCTGCAATGGCTCTGGCAAATTGCATCTCATGGGTCACAATAACCATGGTCATACCTTCCCTGGCAAGCTCCAGCATTACATCCAGAATCTCCCTTACCATCTCAGGATCAAGCGCTGCGGTTACCTCGTCAAAGAGCATAACCTTGGGATGCATACAAAGGGCTCTGACAATGGCCACCCTCTGCTTCTGACCTCCGGACAGCTGGCGGGGATATGCCTTCTGCTTCTCCAGAAGGCCCACCCGTTTTAACAGCTCCTTCGCTTCTGACTCTGCTTCATTCTTGTCTCTTTTCTGGGCCTTGCGGGGTCCCAGAGTGATATTATCAAGTACAGTCATGTGTGGGAAGAGATCATAGCTCTGAAATACCATTCCCACCTTTTGCCGCACCAGATGCATACTCTTTGGCTGCCCGCTGATCTTCTCTCCCTCCATATAGATGTCCCCTCCCTGGATACTTTCAAGACCGTTGATACATCGAAGCAGGGTACTCTTCCCGCAGCCGGAAGGACCAAGGAGCACCACAACTTCTCCCTTGTGGATATCCAAAGAAATGTCTTCCAGTACAGGCGTATCCTCAAAGCCTTTTGTCAGATTTTTTATTTCAAGTATTTTCTCCCTTGATTTCATATTCCACCTCAATTCTTCCAAATACTTTCCAGTCTTACAGAAAGTCGGGATATCGGATAACAAACAATAAAATATAAGAAAAAGATCACACCATAGATCCATATGGCAGCGCTGGGAGTGGTTAACCTGGATGCTTCAATAATCTGCTGGCCCACCTTTACTACCTCCACTACTCCAATGAGCACGATCAGGGAGGTGGTCTTAATCATTCTGGTTACCAGATTAATTGCCAGTGGAAGTAAGCGACGTACCGTCTGGGGTATGATGATGTGACGATAGACTTGCCCAAGCGTAAGTCCGATGGCCTTACCGCTTTCATACTGGTGCTTTGGTATGGAGCTTAAGGCTCCCCTTACCAGGTCCCCCATCTCAGCTGTTCCCCATAGGACAAATACGATCACAGCAGATAGTTCACCGGATAAATGGATCTTAAAAGCCTTCGTTACACCAAAATATACTAAGAAGAGCAGTACCAACTGGGGCATGATACGAATGAACTCCAGATATATTCTGCTGATTGCCTTGATCAGCGGATTCTTTAGGGTCATAACCATTCCAAGTAAAATTCCAAGAAAAATCGAGATAATCACAGCAAGCATGGAGATCCTGACTGTTACCCACAGGCCTTCCAGCAGGCGGATGAAATTCCTGCCCTGAAAGAGTAGGCTAATTCCCAAATCCTGCATAACGCAACCTCCTCTCAATCAGGGTAAATATCACAGAAATCGGAAGTAATATAACCAAATATGCACTTACCAGCAGAAAGAGGGCCTCATCCGTCTGATAATATAAGCCGATGAGATCCTTGGCTACATACATAAGATCTGCCAGGGCTACCGCACTGAATACACTGGTTTCCTTAATCAGGAAGATGACATT
>JAJUHH010000603.1 GCA_029267975.1 Clostridiales bacterium | reverse complement strand
GGACATCCGATCAGCGAAAATATCGGCGAATATTTTGAATTGCCTCATGAAGAAATGTACGGTGAGGTATTTGAGATCCCCAAGCCGGATGACCTGGTATTCATCAGTTGGTTCGAAGGCGGAGAGGTATGCCGCAGTGGCTGCTGTTATTACAGGGGAAGAGGAAAGGTATTCTACTTCAGACCCGGACATGAATCCTTCCCTACCTATTATGATCCTAATGTCAGACAGGTTTTACTCAATGCGGCTAAGTGGGCTGCTCCGGTAAACAGACCTATCCCCAGAGAGGCTGGCGCTCCCCGTGTAGAGCCACTGGAAGAGCTGAAGCAGAGATAGTTTTTTAGTAATAATGAAAGTGATAATAGAAGTGATAATAAAATAAGCGAGTGAAAATACTTTTACGATGCAAGAGCTAAGACGGCAGACGATCAGCAGGAGATTTTATGAAAGGTTTACGGCACCTTTCAATATAATACTAGTAAGAATATAAGCGTAAAGCAGTGATTCCATGAAGAAGGCAGCTTCCGGATTATTACATAATGTAATCAAAGGAATTATCATACTTATCGCCATCCTACTGATCTTTCACCTGATCATTGAAAATTCCTCCATTTACTATAAAAGCAGAAATATTATCTGGCGCAGGAATTACTTCATGCATTTGAATGCCTATGATCTGTATTTGATCAAAGGAGAGGAATTTCACCTAAAGCTACATGCAATTAATAAGAGGGTAACCTTTTCCAGCACCGATTTTCGGGTTGCACCCGTATATCTGCATGGAAGAATTCGTGCACTGCAGCCCGGCAAATGCTTTATTCTTGCCAAGGTTGATAATAAGGTGTTAAAATGCAGAGTCCATGTGATGGAGATCAATAAGGAAAAAATGACTCTGAAGGTTGGGCGCTCCAAGCGATTAAGGATTCGTGGGGTAAGCTCCTTTGTCAAATGGGACAGCTCCAACCCAAGAGTAGCTTCCGTCAGTATCTTTGGTACTGTGAAAGCAAAGAAAAAGGGAAATGCCATCATTTATGGGACTGTCAAAGGAAAAACCTTAAAATGTGTTGTCCGTGTCAAATAAAGTTTGTGAGACAATTTATCGTAGGATTGGTCTAAAAACGGAGGGCATGGATTAAATATAGTAATAATACATTTTTATGGAGTTTCTATGAAAAAGTTATACGCAGTTATCCTCTTATGTTCTATCATACTTCTTTTATTCTATCCGTATCAAACGAATGCAGGGACGAAAAATAATCCCGGAATAAAAGACAGTGCTTCCCGGATCAGCAGCGCTTATCCGGGGACTAAAAACAATTCTCCCGAGAAAGAAGGGGACGCTGTTATGGTCTCAGCGATGGCAGATGCCCAGCTGGACATAGAGTCAACTTCCGCAGTATTAATTGAGGGCTCCACAGGAACAATCATTTATGAAAAGAACAAGGATGAACGGCTGAAGCCGGCCAGTATCACCAAGATCATGACCTTGTTGCTGATCTTTGAAGCCCTTGAATCAAAGCAGATCGCTTTGACAGATGAAGTAAGCGTATCGGAATACGCAGC
>JAJUHH010000602.1 GCA_029267975.1 Clostridiales bacterium | reverse complement strand
GGCGGAGCAATGTATGCTCATTATATGACAGCCATGATCCCCACCACCTTTAACTTTATGTATTCGGCAGAATTCTTAACCATGGTAATCATCGGCGGAACAGGATCCTTAACAGGCTCCATTATCGGTGCAAGCTTCCTTTCCTCCCTGCCGGAGCTTATGAGAGAATTTGCCCAGTACCGTATGCTTGCTTATTCCGTAGTACTGGTTTTGGTTATGATCTTTAAGCCCAGCGGTATCTTTGGAAGCTATGAATTCTCCCTGACCAAAGTTCTTATTAAGATCTTTGGAAGGTCATCAAAAAAGGTCAAAGGGGGTGTAGTCAATGAGTAGGACAGAACAACCTGTATTAAAGGCTGCTCATCTAGGGATTGCCTTTGGCGGCTTAAAAGCAGTGAATGACTTCAATATTGAGATTGGCAAAAGTGAATTATATGGTCTCATCGGACCAAACGGTGCCGGTAAAACAACGGTTTTTAACTTACTCACCGGTGTATATAAGCCTACGGAAGGTGCCTTTTACCTGAATGGCGTGAACATGAACGGTAAGAAAACCCATCAGGTAGTGCAGGCAGGGATAGCCAGAACCTTCCAGAACATCAGATTATTTAAAAGGATGACAGCCCTTGAGAATGTCAAGGTAGCAATGAATATGAACATGAAATACTCCGTGCCTGCCGCAATCCTGCGCCTGCCCGGCTATTGGAAGGAAGAAGAGCAGATTGACGCAAAGGCAAGGGAACTCTTAGAGGTAGTGAAGCTTGCTGACAAGGCTGATGTGGTGGCTGCAAATCTTCCTTATGGACAGCAGAGAAGGCTGGAAATTGCCAGAGCACTTGCCACCGGTATGAAGCTGCTCCTGCTTGATGAACCTGCAGCTGGCATGAACCCCACAGAGACAGCAGAGCTTCTTGAGATCATCAATGTCATCCGTAAAAAATTCAATATCTCTGTATTACTGATCGAACATGATATGAGTCTGGTTATGAAGATCTGTGAAAAGATTCAGGTTCTTGATTATGGCGAAACAATTGCATTTGGAACACCGGAGGAGATTGCTCGAAATCCCAAGGTCATTGAGGCATATCTCGGTAAAGAAGATGAATAGGAGGAAGAGGGCTTATGTTATCAATAAAAGATCTGCATGTTTCCTATGGTGCAATTGATGCGATACGGGGAGTGAGCCTGGAGGTAAACGATGGTGAGATTGTATCCCTGATTGGTGCCAATGGTGCGGGGAAAACAACAATCCTACATACGATCACCGGACTAAAGGCGGCTAAGAGTGGATCCATCACCTATGGCGATCCCCAGTCCGATACCATGCTTGATCTTCGGGCAACGGATGCCAGTAAGCTGATCGGATACGGTATCTGCCACGTTCCCGAAGGAAGACACATCTTCCCGGATATGTCCGTCCTTGAGAACCTGGAGATGGGCGCTTATTGTATGAAAATAAAGAAAAGTGAGCTGGAGAAGAAACTGGCGATGGTATTTGAACGCTTTCCCAGGCTGAAAGAACGCTATAAGCAAATGGCGGGAACTTTATCCGGCGGTGAGCAGCAG
>JAJUHH010000601.1 GCA_029267975.1 Clostridiales bacterium | reverse complement strand
ATCGTACTTTAGCTCATAAAGCCATTCCTCGCCCTGCGGTACGGAATTTACCAGTTTGGCAAGCTGCACCTGGGTCTGATTAAAAGGATTCTTTATGAATTTCTCCTCCTGCCCCTGCTCTATTTCAGCCATGGTTCGTCCGCTTCTGATACTACTTGTATGCTCAGAGATTCCATCCTCCTCCCTGACATATTCATCCTTTTCCTTTAACAGGAGCCAGTTATCCTTTGACTCCCCGGCTTTCGCTTTCATCCGCACCAGAGCCCACTTACCCCTTAAGCGTTTTCCTTTCAGGGTAAACTTAAGGCTGCCTTCAAGAAGCCCATCTGCCACATTGCCATGGGGCTCCCAAAAGCCTTCATCCCAAAGCATCACCACTCCACCGCCGTATTCTCCTTTGGGAATCGTTCCTTCAAAATTCCTGTATTCCAGGGGATGATCCTCCACCCGCACAGCTAATCTCTTATCATGGGGATTATAGGAGGGACCCTTGGGAACAGCCCAGCTTAGAAGCACTCCGCCCCACTCCAGCCGAAAGTCATAATGATCCGCACGGGCCATGTGATGCTGTACCACAAATCTTAAGCCTTCCTCAGAATCTTCAGTCTGTCCAGGCGGTTCCAGGGTTTTATCGAAATTACGCTTTTCATTGTACTCACTTAAGCTTACACCCATAGAATTATGCCGTTTCCTTGTCTTTCTTTACCTTTTCTACACTGGCCTTGAGTGCCTCCATCAGGTCGATTACTTTTCCGGGCTCCTCATCTTTTGCAGCAACAATTTCTTTGCCGTTTATTTTTGATTCAATTAGGGCTCGAAGCTTTGCCTGATACTCATCTTTATATTTTGAAGGATCAAAGGGAGTATCCATGGAATTGATCAGCATTTTAGCCATATTCAGCTCCTGCTCAGACACAGCAGGTTTTGTATACTGTTTCTGCAGCTCCTTGATATCATCCGCATAGTGCATGGTGGAAATAAGAATCCCTTCCTCCCGGGGGATGATTGCCATCAGAGTGTCCTTGGTTCCCATGACTGTCTTGCCGATAGCGATCTTCTGCTCAGCCATCAGGGCAGACCGAAGAAGCTCAAAGGCCTTTTCACCTCCGGCCTCCGGTGCCGCCTGATAGGTTTTCTCATAGTAAACCGGGGATATCTGATTGAGCTGCGCAAAGTGCAGTATCTGAATAGATTTATCCTTTTCTGTTTTTATCTTATCAATCTCATCCTCTGTGATCACCACATATTTGTCCTCATCGTATTCAAAGCCCTTAACAATATCATCTGCTTTAATCTCCTTGCCGCAATGGGCACAGGTTTTCTTGTAGCGGATCCGGCTGTTATCCTCCTTATGCAGCTGGTTAAAATGAATATCATTATCCTGGGTTGCTGTGTACATTGCAATCGGAATTGCAACCATACCAAAGGTTATAACTGATTTATGCGATACCATTGTGAAACACCTCCAAGGGTATTGTTTCCAAGGTTAATACTTCATATCCAAAGGAAAGGTACAAATAAGCAAAACAGGGCTGTTGCAGATATAGGTTATGAAGGAAGGGAAGGATAACACGCATGATGGGATGCATGTTATCCTTCCCTT
>JAJUHH010000600.1 GCA_029267975.1 Clostridiales bacterium | reverse complement strand
TCTGGCAACGGGAATCCGAGGACATAAGAGATGGATGGAGCCTTTTACCAGAAGGTATCGGAGCAGGGAAGGCATTGACCTGGACAGTCTGAACCACATTCGGAAGAAATTCCTGATGGATTTAGATCCCTTGTATGAGATACTGAAGGACAAAGAAAAAACCCTGAAAGATTATACCACTGCTCTGTATGAGTTGGGGGTGCGTTTGAATATTGAGCAGAAGTTGGCGGAGTACAGTCAGTGGTTTGCCGAGCATAAGGAGCCCCTCATTGCCAAGGAATTTGACCAGGTCTATCAGATCGTCATGGATCTATACGACCAGATGGTATTGCTGCTTGGAGCGGAGCACTGCAGTCTTCGGGAATTCGGTGAGATTCTGGATACGGGCTTTGTGGAGGTTAAGGTAGGCTTAATTCCCCCCGGAGTTGATGAGGTAGTGGTAGGAGATACGGAGCGTACCAGACTCAAAGATATCAAAGCCCTTTTCTTTATCGGAGTGAATGAAGGAATTATCCCCGGGGCACTAAGCAGTGGTGGAATTCTTTCCGATTTGGAGCGGGAGCTGTTGATAGAACATGAGATTGAGCTGGCGCCTACTAAGAGGCAGCAGGCTTTTACCGAGCAATTCTATATCTATCTGAACATGACAAAACCCGCTGATCGGCTCTATATTACCTATCATAAGCTGAATGAAGAGGGAAAATCCTTAAATCCCTCCTTCCTGATCGGCAAGCTGAAGCAGCTATTCCCCACCTTACAGGTCATCGATGACGACATTTGTGAGGATATGGAGCATATCCTTCAGGATGATGGGCTTAGCTATCTAACTGCAGGCCTGCGTGACTATCATCAAAAGGGAGCCTCGGACCTGTGGAAGGAGCTGTATCTCTTCTACCGTTCCCATAAGGAGAAGGAGGAGATCCTGCGTCACTTAGTCCAGGGGGCCTTTTATGTGAATAAAGAACAGGGCATTTCTAAGGAGGCGGCAAGACTGCTATATGGTAAGGAGCTGAAGGGGAGTGTAACAAGGCTTGAGAAATATGCCGGCTGTGCCTTTGCTCATTTCTTAAGCTATGGCTTATCCCTGGAGGAGCGTCAGGAGTATAAGCTGGCTGTGCCGGATATCGGTAATATCTTTCATCATGCCATAGATTACTTCTCCAAACGGCTGGATGAAAGCGAATACAACTGGCACACCATTCCGGACGAGCTTCGCGAATCCTGGGCCAGCCAGAGCGTGCAAAAGGCTGTGGAGGAGTATGAAAATTCCTTCCTTCGCAGCAGCAAGCGAAATGAGTATCTGATCACAAGAATGGAACGGATCACCATTCGTACCCTCTGGGCCTTATGCAATCAGATCAGGCAGGGATCCTTTGAGCCGGCAGGCTATGAGATGCCCTTTTATCATATTCCTGATTCCATGCTTACCCTGCAGGGCAGAATCGACCGCCTTGATCTGTATGAGGAGGAGGATACGGTCTATGTCCGGGTGATTGATTATAAATCCGGACATACAACCTTTGATCTTAGCAGTGTATATTACGGCCTTCAGCAGCAGCTGTCCGTGTACCTGTCTGCGGCCATGGATTATCTGAAGAAGCGATATC
>JAJUHH010000599.1 GCA_029267975.1 Clostridiales bacterium | reverse complement strand
GATGAAAGCGATACCCAGACCAATCTTCGCAAGATCGATCAGCAGATCATTGCTGCTAAGCTCAATGGCCGGAACCAGATCCAGGGAATGCTCCAGGAATAAATTATGAAGAAACATACTGGTGGTGGAGCGCTTATCCAGCATCAGAATCGGATGCTGCTGCAGCTCAGCCAGGGTAATGGGCCGGTCATATAAGGGGAAAGCCTCCCGGTTAGCGATGAAGATATCACGAAACTCCTTCACGGGTAGTATTTGCATAGAATTGTTCAGTGCAGCATTGGGTGAATTCGTAACAATGACGTCAACATCGTTACGTTCCAGAAGACTTGCACATTGAAGAGAGGTTGCATTCGTAACCTTGATATGGATATTGGGATATTTTTTATGGAAGTTGTTTAGGTAGGGTACCAGATAATATCGACAGATGGTATCACTTGCCCCAATTCGTAATTGTACTCCGCTCTTAGGATCTGCACAAAGCTGATTTTCACCGCGGCTGATGAGATTGATGGCAGGCTCCACATGCTTTAAAAGCAGCTCACCCTCCTTGGTCAGAGCCACACGTTTTGTGCTGCGGATGAACAGGGTTTGATTCAATCGCTTCTCCAGGGTCTTGATGGACTGACTTACCGCAGACTGGGAGATAAAGAGTGTATCAGCTGCCTCCGAAAAGCTCAGACTCTTGGCAACATGATAGAAAACCTTATACAATTCATAATTAATATCCATAATAATACCATGCCTTTCGTACTATATATTTCTTCAGGTCTGTTTGCACAAACCCAGCTTCTATTAGACAACCTTATAAAAGTCTTCACATATATTAATTTTGATTATAAGACATGCTATGCTATAATGCAAGTGATATTAAGACCCAGTAACATCCGCTTACATGTCATTATCTTGGTAGGCTTCGGCCATCTATGGAAAGGTACGGTTAGTTATGAGTAAGGTAAAGAGAATTTACGTTGAAAAAAGAGAACCCTATGCGGTCAGAGCTAAGGAATTAAAGGCAGAGCTTCGCTCTTACCTGGGAATGACAGGTTTGGAAGCAGTACGCGTTCTGATCCGTTATGATATAGAGAATATCAGTGAAGCTACTTATGTGAAATCCCTGGGTACGGTATTTTCAGAGCCTCCCCTTGATCTCTTGTATGAGGAGCACTTTGAGGCAGGAGAAAGTGACAAAATCTTTACCGTTGAGTACCTTCCCGGACAATTTGACCAAAGAGCCGATTCCGCTGAGCAATGTGTAAAATTATTAAATGAGAAGGAACAGCCCCTGATCCATTCAGCTACCACCTATGTTCTGAGCGGAAGCATATCAGATGAGCAATTTGAGCGTATCAAGGCTTATTGCATCAACCCGGTGGATTCAAGGGAAGCCCAGGAGCGGAAACCGGATACGTTGGTTACGGAATTTGAAGATCCGGCAGATGTCAGAATATTAGAGGGCTTTTGCAGGCTGGAGGAGAACAGCTTGAGATCCCTCTACCAATCCCTGAATCTGGCCATGACCATAGAAGATTTTAAGCATATACAGAAGTATTATCAGTTGGAAGAAAAGCGGGATCCGTCTATGACAGAGATCCGTGTACTGGATACCTATTG
>JAJUHH010000598.1 GCA_029267975.1 Clostridiales bacterium | reverse complement strand
CGCAGATGCAAATGCAGCAGGAACAGCTGATATTAATGCAGAAAGCCAGAAACAGATTGACGCTTTCCTGGCAGCTAAGAAATAAAGATAAAATATTACAATAAGCGAGTGCTTAACCTCCTGCCCATAAAGAATCGGATATTTAAATTATGCAGATAGTATTCTTTTCATAGGGGCAAGGGGTTGCATCATGAAGGGGCAGAGCAAATGAGCAAAAAAGTGATTCATATTATATCGCATTCACATTGGGATCGAGAATGGTATATGCCTTTTGAGAAACACCGCTTGAAGCTTGTTAAGCTGGTGGATGAATGTATGGAGTTATTTGATAAAAACAAAGAGTTTAAAAGCTTCCATTTAGATGGTCAGACAATCGTAATCGACGATTATTTAGAGATAAAACCTGAAAATTTTGAATTATTAAAGCAGAAAGTAATGGAAGATAAATTTCTTGTGGGACCCTGGTATATTCTTCAGGATGAATTTTTAGTCAGTGGAGAAGCAAGTGTCAGAAATCTTCTTATTGGTATGGAGGAAGCAAAAAAGTACGGAAAGGTATGTAAGATTGGTTATTTTCCGGATGCCTTCGGTAATGCAGGACAGATGCCTCAATTACTGAAACAGGCTGGCATGGAAGCAGTTGTCTTTGGCAGGGGGGTCAAGCCCATTGGATTTAACAATACCTTGATCGAGAGCGGTAATTATGAATCCTTTTATTCAGAAATGATCTGGAAATCACCGGATGGAAGCGGATTACTCGGTATCCTGTTTGCTAATTGGTATAATAATGGTGCTGAAATACCGGTAGAGGAAGAAAAGGCAAAAGAGTTCTGGGATCAGAAGCTGGAGGATGCACTCAGCTATGCATCAACGGATCACTTATTGTTTATGAATGGCTGCGATCATCAGCCGGTGCAAAAGAATATTGCAGAAGCCATTGCTCTTGCAAACAGGCTTTATCCGGAGTATGAGTTCAGACATTCTAATTTCAATGATTACATCGCATGTATTAAGGAAGCAGGAGAAGCTAAGCTATCCACTGTGACAGGTGAACTAACAAGCCAGGCAACGGACGGATGGAATACCTTAGTCAATACTGCCTCTTCCCGTATCTATATCAAACAGCTTAATCGTGAAAATGAAGTGTCATTGACCAATCTTGCAGAGCCGATTTCCGTTCTAGCTGCGGATGGGAAGAAGGACTATCCCCATAATGAACTCAACTATGCCTGGAAGATGCTGATGCAAAACCATCCTCATGACAGCATTTGCGGATGCAGTGTAGATGAAGTTCATGCCGAGATGATTACCCGATATCAAAAGAGCCTTCAGGTCAGCAATGAAATTATCCAGGCCGGCACCGGTAAAATAGCAGAGCAAATCGATACCTCCGTATTTGAGGGCAGCAAAGCATACCCCATTGCTGTCTTTAATACCAGTGGTTCTGAACGGTTGGGAGTGGTCAGCATCGTGCTGGATATTGACCGTGCCTATGCATCTAATCTGAATAAGGCATATGAAAGGATGAAGTCTTTCGCCCTTACTTCCTATGTACTGAGTGATGCCGATGGAGCACAGATGGCATACAGCCTTGAAGATATGGGCGTTGGTTTTGGCT
>JAJUHH010000597.1 GCA_029267975.1 Clostridiales bacterium | reverse complement strand
TCCGGAACAATACCTACCCGATTTCGGTTAGTTCTGAACGTGTTTTCCAGGCGATTGCCATCATTGAGTATGCCAAGAAAATTGGTGCAAAATATGTTTCTGATCCAGAATACGATACTCCTCAAGTAAAGCCTGAGTATACATATCAATATCTTTATTCTCGCCATTATCATAGCATTTCCAGGCAGAGGACTGATTGTGAAGCAGGAGGGTATCATATTGCACTTCCCCTTCCGACAGGATCATTCCAATTCTTGACATGGCATCATTAAAGATACCATATTCCTCCCACCAGGGCTGCTGGTAGTACATTGCAGGAGGATAATCCCTTTTTCTTGAGCCTGCAAGAGAATAACCCTCCAGGTGGGGGCACAGTCTGGTGATTCCGTATACCAGCTGCCACTGAAAGATGGCCTTTAATTCGTCCATACCTACATTATGTCCACAACAGGCAAAGGTTTCCGATAGAATCTGCTTCTTACCAAGCTGGTGACTGACGGAAGCTACCTGCAGGGGTGTTAAGCAGTGAGGAATTCTCCTACCAAGCCAGTCCATTCCCGGCATGGTCATATACTCATAATGCGGCATGCAGGCTCCATTGGAGGTCAGCTGAGAATATAGGGATTCCTCGCACACCATATGCCCTGTGAATTCCAGCTGGTGCTCGATACACCAGTCATAGATCTTCTTCATATAATTTTTGGAAAAGAGCATAGTAACCAGGCGCCAGAACTTGCTTCTGGTATTTTCATAGTCTCCGCTTGCAAAGAACAATTCCTCCAGGTGATCGATCAGATCTTCCCCATATTCTTTCTCATACTCCTCAGGCAGGATAAAGCTCCAGGGGATGCCGTTTCTGGAGATCTGGGGTTCATCCGTGAAGAAGCCGGAGAATTCACTCTGATATCTGTCATAGTAGGGCTGATAAATCAATTCAATAAATTTGTCAGTCACCTTTCCGTCCAGAGTATCTACATAATAGGGATTGACTTCATAATAAAAACGATGTCCGTTCTTACAGCTAATCACATTCTCCGGATTATTGATATCCTGATCATATCTTAAATACTTCTGCTGGTACTCCAGGCCCAGACCATTGACCAGCCCGTCACCGAAGCCGCTTGGCCATCCGTTTTCATCGTAGGCCCAGGCTTCCATGCCGCGTTTCTTTCCTTCGCTAATTCCGGTTGCAACGTTCTCAAACCACTCTTCTCCCATATACTTTGTGGTGAGTCCACCTCTGGCATGCATAAAATAGCCGCCAATTCCCGCTTCATCCATAAGTCCGATCTGACGGGCGGTCTCCTTGGTATCCAGCTTTGTGTTCCAGGACCAGAAGGGTAGCGGGCGGTATTTCTTATCAATAGTTTTAAAGTCCATAATCTTGCCTCCATTGTATTATAATGTCCAAAATCTTACGCTGATATGACTTACTTTCTCTATTGCTTTATCCTATGTTCAACAATTCACGCATTATCAATTTCTATCCTGACAAGCTTGTCTGCCTTACCAACACTCGGGCAGGCTTACTCTCATAGCAGGTTTAGTTCTCAGTACAGATTAGCTATCATTACAGATTAGCTATCATTACAGATTTATTTCTCAAGCCTCTTTGGCAGGAAGAGCTGTTCGGCATACTTCGCCCTGCGTTCCCACTCCC
>JAJUHH010000596.1 GCA_029267975.1 Clostridiales bacterium | reverse complement strand
TATTCCTCAAATTAATGATTTTCATTGGCAACAGGAAGCTGATGGATCAGCGAAACATTTTACTGGAG
Source organism: Clostridiales bacterium (assembly GCA_029267975.1). Classification (GTDB taxonomy): domain Bacteria; phylum Bacillota; class Clostridia; order Lachnospirales; family Lachnospiraceae; genus Mobilitalea. The sequence continues at coordinate 1,593 of JAJUHH010000596.1, read as the reverse complement.
GACTTAAGGGAGGCTTCCGACCGTTTGGCCGGTGAGGGCAAGACCCCCATGTATATTGCGGTAGATGGCGAGCTGTCAGGAATTATTGCGGTTGCCGATGTTGTCAAGGAAAGCAGTGCGAAAGCGATTAGGACACTTCAATCCATGGGAATTGAGGTTGCCATGATTACCGGGGATAACAGAAGAACGGCAGAAGCCATTGCTAAGCAGGTGGGAATTGACCGTGTACTGGCAGAGGTCCTTCCTCAGGATAAATCCAATGAAGTAAAGAAGCTGCAGGCGGAAGGCAAGAAGGTATGTATGGTGGGTGACGGTATCAACGACGCCCCGGCCTTAGTGCAGGCAGATATCGGTATGGCCATCGGTTCCGGTACGGATGTTGCCATGGAGTCGGCAGACATTGTCTTAATGAAGAGTGATCTGATGGATGTAGCTACGGCAATCAGACTCAGCAAGAGCACCATACGGAATATTAAGCAGAACTTATTCTGGGCCTTTGGTTATAACGTGGCCGGTATACCTGTTGCAGCCGGACTGCTCCATCTCTTTGGCGGTCCCTTGCTTAATCCTATTTTTGCGGCAGCCGCAATGGCCTTCAGTTCGGTGTCGGTTGTAAGCAATGCCTTACGACTAAAGGGCTTTAAAGCCTCCAAATAATACTCCTTAGAAAAACCATTGGAAAGGATACGAAGACTATGAAGAAAATAATATTTTCGAAAAAAATATTTCGTTTATCATTCCTCATGATAGCCTTGTCCGGATTAACGGCTTGTGGTAAGCTTGATGTAATAGGCAATCAATCCGAAGAGTCCTTTCAGGCAGTGCTTGAAGCAGTGCCTGAAAGGGTAAGCAGGGATACGGACTTTGGCGGCTGGTCTCTCACCGCACCGGATCAGGGAGCACGCTTTCTATGGAGTGAGGATTATAGTAAAACCACAGAATATGATGTAATGCTGGAGATTGATGCAAGGCCCTTCCTGGATGCCGGACTTGATCCTTCTAAGCTTCCTGCAGGAATGCTTGTAGGTGATAAGCTGCTGGTAGGCTCTGACCTGGGAGATGAGAATATTATTTATGTAGGCTCTGCCTCCGGTCTGGATGCTTACAAGAAGCTGGTGAAGCATTACCGCTATAACATAACCTACCATGCAACCCTGGATCATTTTGGGGTTGATCTGGGTGGCGGCAATATGTTTGAATGGGCCAAGGATATGAAAAGCAATGACAAGGATATCGTCTTTGTACTAAATCCGCAGCCCCTGATTGATGCAGGCGTTGACCCCGAGAAGGTGGAGAACTGGATCTATGCCACGGTTATGACCATGGATGACAAAGGCAGGGAAATCGAAGTAGAGAAGTTCTTGAAGCCTTTTGATCTGGAAAGTTAGTTAAGAGATCAAAGTCCGAGAAAAAGCCGAAGCCTGCGAGAGAGCCGGCTAGCTGTGGGATTAATGTAGAGAGAAAGCCGGAGCCTTATAGAAAGGCGTGGTGAAAGGTATGAGTGATTTAATAAAAAAGATATTAGTCGTTGAGGATGAAGAGAAAATCCTTGCAGTAGTAAAGTCCTTTCTGGAAAGTAAGGGCTTTACTGTT
>JAJUHH010000595.1 GCA_029267975.1 Clostridiales bacterium | reverse complement strand
GAGCTTGCGGAAGGCCGGCTATTCCTATCAGACCATAACCATCCATCCCTTGTCTCATGCTGCTTATTATCCTGACGCCGCACCCATGACCCTAAAGCTCCTCTTTCATGAGGAGGGGGAGATCTTGGGAGCCCAGGCTGTTGGCTTTGACGGGGTGGACAAAAGGATTGATGTCATTGCTACAGTAATCCGAATGAAGGGTAAGGTTACTGATCTTACAGAGCTGGAGCTGGCCTATGCACCTCCCTATTCCTCCGCCAAGGATCCGGTTAATATGGCAGGATTTGTGGCATCCAATGTACTGGAGGGCAGGAGTCATCCGATTACCTGGAAGGAGCTTGAGCAAATGGATCCTAAGGATTATCTCCTTGTGGATGTCCGCACGGAGCTGGAATATGATAACGGATCAATTCCCGGAGCAATCAACCTTCCTTTGGACAGCTTACGGGAGCGCTTAACTGAACTGGACAGGAATAAAACCATCGTCTTATACTGCATGGTTGGGTTACGGGCTTATATTGCAGAACGGATTTTAAGCCAGAAGGGATATCAGGTGCGCAATATATCCGGTGGTTATCAATCCATCACAGCCTGGGATTACGATCCTGAGAAGGCCCAGGAAGCGCTGGCCGGTCAAGTGAAGGCTGCTTCTCTTGTGAAAGCTGCATCTCTTATGACATCGAATACGGATATACTGGCAGCAAAAACAGAATGCAGCACAGGATATGACAGGGAGCTGAATGCCGCAGGGCTATGCTGCCCCGGACCTTTGATGCAGGTAAGTAAAAGCATAGAGGATATGGAGGAAGGACAGGTGCTAAGGGTGGAGGCCACCGACCCGGGCTTCTATGAGGATATTGCTGCCTGGTGCAGGAGAACCGGTCATGAACTTGTAAGCAAAGCAAGGCAGGGAAGCAAGATTACCGCATATATTAAAAAACATAAGCCAAGTGAGAAGCTGCGGGCTGCAGAAGTGGAGGCTGTCTCCAACAACAAAACCCTGGTTGTATTCAGTGGGGACCTGGATAAGGCCATCGCTTCCTTTATCATCGCCAACGGGGCTGCCTCCATGGGGCGCAAGGTAACCATGTTCTTTACCTTCTGGGGCTTAAACCTTCTTCGGAAAGCGGAAAAGGTAAACTGTAAGAAGGGGATGCTTGATAAAATGTTTGGCATCATGATGCCCCGAGGCAGCAAAAGGCTGAAGCTCTCCAACATGAACATGCTGGGGATGGGAGCGAAGATGATCCGTATGGTTATGAAGGATAAGAATATATCTTCCCTGGAGGAACTGATCCAAAATGCCATAGACAGCGGAGTTGAGCTTGTTGCCTGCCAGATGTCCATGGATGTCATGGGCTTAAAGCCGGAGGAATTGATCGACGGCGTGAAAATCGGAGGCGTAGGCTACTATCTGGGAGAGGCAGAGGAAGCCAATATGAATCTGTTTATCTAGGGACCTGTGTATGGGATGACATCTTCCGGTACTCCCGGGGAGACATATTTAACATCCGCTTAAATACCCGGTGGAAGAATTTGATGTCACTGTAGCCCACAGCCAGGGCAATATCCGCAATAGACTGGTCTGAGCCCGCCAAGAGCTCACAGCATTTTTCCATACGTACCCGCTGCAGATATTCACTTAAAGTAAAGCCTGTTTCCTG
>JAJUHH010000594.1 GCA_029267975.1 Clostridiales bacterium | reverse complement strand
TGCCTCATTGCAATTACATTTACCGTCGATACGATATTCACAACGATCGTAAAATCCGCATTGATTTGCCAAATTCATCGCCAGAGGCACTGTGCCTTCAATAGAATACAGGCGGTCATGACCCCCACCGATCTTATGAACAGATCCCATCAATCCGATGGTATAGGGATGGAGAGGCTTCTGAAATATGTCCCTGACAGGAGCAATCTCTACAATTTTGCCAAGATACATTACTGCCACTCTGTCACATACCTTCGCCACTGTCCCAAGGTCATGGGTTATGTACAGAATTGCCATTTTGTATTCCTTCTGCAGTTCCTTCATCAGCTCCAGGATCTGCGCCTGGATTGTAACATCCAATGCGGTTGTGGGCTCATCCGCAATCAAAAGCTTCGGGTTGCAGACTAATGCCATCGCAATCAGCGCTCTTTGCAGCATACCTCCCGAAAATTCATGCGGATATTGGTTATATCTCTTCTCAGGATTGGCAATACCTACTTTACGCATGGCTTCAATCGATATTTCCTTTGCCTTCTTCTTGTCTTTTGTCATATGAAGGCGCACAAATTCAGAAATCTGATGTCCTATGGTGAACAAAGGAGAGAAGGAGCTCATCGGTTCCTGGAATATCATGGATATGTTCTTACCACGAATACTTCTTATCTCTGAACCACCAAATTTCATATCCAACAGGTTTAGCTCCTGGCCTTCGTTATTGAAAGTGATCTTACCGGTCGTAATGCACTTCTTATCATTAATTCCCATGATTGCTTTGCTGGTTAAGCTTTTACCACAGCCCGATTCTCCAACTAAGCCGAGGGTTTCATTTTCTTTGATCGAAAAACTGATTCCTCTAAGCGGAGTAAGGATGCCTTCATCCAGCTTGATTTTTATATTAAGGTCCTCAACTACAACTACGTTCTTTTCCATCTGATACCTCGCTTATTTATAAGGGTCTGCAGCATCTCGTAAGCCATCACCCAGGAAATTGAATGCTAACACAGCCAATCCCACGAATAAGACCGGAATTAACTTCCACGGGCAATTAGCAATATTGCTGATACTCTGGCACTCCTGTAACAATACACCCCAGCTGGTAGCCGGTGCACGCATGCCGAGTCCAAGGAAGCTCATTGAGGTCTCACCCAATATCATGCCCGGAATACCTAAGGTCAGACTTACAATCAGGTAGCTCATGAAGCCGGGAACAAGATGCTTTATGATGATCTTAGCATCCGATACGCCGGCCAACCTGGCCGCCATGACATAATCTTCTTTCTTCAGCGAAAGGAATTTACTGCGAACTGTTCTTGCCAATCCCGGCCAACTAAGCAGGGACATAATAATCGTGATAAATATGTATACCTTCACTACAGAGATACCGGGCGGAATAGCTGCCGAAAGCGCCATCCATAAGGGCAAGGTAGGAAAAGAAGAGATTACCTCGATAATTCTCTGTATCACTGTATCAACAATTCCTCCGTAATAACCGGAGATACCACCGATGATAATCGCCAAAAGGAAGGATAGGAAGGTTCCGATCAAGGGCACCGTCAGAGACACCTGACTGCCCAGCAGTATTCTGGAGAACAGATCGCGACCAAGCTGATCTGCCCCAAATATCATGATGTTAACCTTATCCTTTCCGGGCGGCAGCTCTGAATTATCAACCCCAAATA
>JAJUHH010000593.1 GCA_029267975.1 Clostridiales bacterium | reverse complement strand
GCAGCTTGGGTGGTATAGCCGTTCTTGGGAATAATCCTGGTCCAGGCAGGTCTATTCCTGTCAGCAGGTCCCCAACGGAATTTCCCTGTGATAGGAGCGTTCATATCATCCTCATAATCCGTAAAATTCTCCCTCAGCAGGTCAATGGATAGATCTGCATAGCTGGAACTGCCCACTGCTCCGGGCTCCTGATTGGGAGCGGGCCACTGTGAGTTACCATACCAGGGTCCTGCTTCTAATACCAGTACGTTAAGTCCTTTTTCTCCAAGCTCTCTTGCAACAACAGCGCCACCGCCACCGGCGCCAATTACGATTACATTTATCTCTGCCTGATTCATTCTATACCCCTTTCGCCACTGTAAGTAGCATACTGTGATTCTAACTCTGCCCGGTAGCCAAGGCTGGGACCGGGATATCCGATCTGCTGCCAGCTGACGGGAAAATGCTCCAAGCTGCGCTGATTAGGCGGGGCAAGGCGGGTAGAGCCATAGCCGGACCATTTAGAATAATATCCCATATATACTAAGCGGATAAGATATCCGATGGTGTATTGCTCATAAGCAAGGTTATCTGTGAAGGGATCGGGCAAGAGGGAGGCATCAAAATCTGACTCCAGCAGCAGGTTCAGTGCACGCAAGCGACCATCATAGTCAAGAGCTGCAAAGGAGCTTCCTCCCAGCTGCTCTGCTGCAATATCCAAGGTTAGGACGATGGGTTCTGTCAATGGTACCTCAGTATAATTCAGGGACATGATCAGGTACTCATGGATTGATAAGTCCACAGCTCCATATAACTGAATCCTACCGTATTCCTCTGCCAGCTGGGGGGTACGTGGAATAATGGTGTCTGCAAAGGCCATAAAGGTATCCTCAATATATTGTTGTGATGTGTTCATTGCTTTCCTGTCCGCACTTTATAGGATTATTAATAGATATGACGCAGACTTTGCAAACAGACATAAAATTGGACATAAAAATAAGGGCTGTAAAGCCCTTATTATGTTCGTTTGCAGGCAATGCCATTATAAGCTCTTCGGTTATAAAGATTAATTAGAGCTGACAAATTCCTTATAATGATTTCCCCATGCTTCCATTGATTGAAACAGGGGCCTAAGAGAATTTCCTAACTCGGTCAGGGAATATTCTACTCTTGGAGGAACCTCAGGATAGACGGTTCGTATTACTAAACCGTCATTTTCCAGAGCCCGCAGGTTATCTGTTAATACCTTTTGGCTAATACCGGGAAGGCCTTTCTTTAGCTGGCCAAAGCGTAAGGTGGATGACAATAGGTTGCGTATAATTAATAACTTCCACTTGTTTCCGATCAATTCCACCAGGGTGGCAACCGGGCATTCCGGTAACTCTTTTTTTGCTAGCATAAAACCCTCCTATTTTATCTGTAGTATCAAAATGAATATTATATTCAGATTATATTGTAATATAAAAAAGTGGTCAACAGAAAGGCAGGGGAATATATAAGAAAGATGCAAAGAAGTAAAACCTGCCAAGGAAGATCAAAAGCATTCTTATATTTAAAATGCTCTCAACTTCAATGGCTTGCCTTAGATATCCAACATATTCCCTCTTTACATCGAACATTAGTTCTGATATAATCGAGTCAAAGGAGAACATATGTATGGAAAAAATAATTTTTCATATTGATGTTAATTCAGCCTTCTTAAGCTGGG
>JAJUHH010000592.1 GCA_029267975.1 Clostridiales bacterium | reverse complement strand
TATACAGAGCTTCATGGAAGGTCCTTGCAATACCCAGGCATTCACCGGTGGACTTCATTTCCGGTCCCAGGCTGATCTCAGCTCCACCCAGCTTCTCAAAGGAGAATACCGGCATCTTGATGGCAATATACTCTGACTCCGGCCATAAACCAGGGGTATAGCCAAGGCCTTTGATCTTCTCTCCCAGGATCACTTTCGTAGCGATATCCACAATGGGCAGAGAGGTTACCTTGCTGATATAGGGTACCGTACGGCTGGAACGGGGATTTACTTCTATTACATATACCTTTTCATTATGAACGATAAACTGGATATTGATTAAACCAATGACATGCAGGGAGTTGGCCAGCTTCTTGGTATAATTAACAATGTCCACCTTCACCTTACGGCTGATGCTCTTCGCCGGGTATACGGAGATACTGTCACCGGAATGGATTCCTGCTCGCTCAATGTGCTCCATGATACCGGGGATCAGAATGTCTTCTCCGTCACAAACCGCATCCACTTCCACTTCCTTCCCCATCAGGTATTTATCTACCAGGATGGGATGTTCCTGTACGGTCATGTTAATGATACGCATAAATTCAATGATATCCTCATCACAGATCGCAATCTGCATGCCCTGGCCACCAAGTACATAGGAAGGGCGAACCAGTACGGGATAACCAAGCTCATGTGCCGCAGCAAGCGCTTCCTCTGTGGTAAATACTGTCTTGCCTGCAGGTCTCGGTATTTGACACTCCTCCAGTATTTTGTCAAATAACTCCCTGTCTTCCGCGGCATCCACATCTGCTGCCGAAGTTCCCAGGATAGGTACACCCATCTTCAGCAGGGCCTCGGTCAGCTTAATTGCTGTCTGACCGCCAAACTGTACCACTGCTCCGTCAGGCTGCTCCATATCTACGATATTCTCCACATCTTCAGGTGTCAGAGGTTCAAAGTATAATTTATCCGCGATATCAAAGTCCGTACTAACGGTCTCCGGATTGTTATTCACAATAATGGTCTCGCATCCACTGTCTGCCAAAGCCCATACACTGTGTACGGAGCAGTAGTCAAATTCTATACCCTGACCGATGCGGATGGGCCCGGAGCCCAGCACCATGATCTTCTTCCTGCCGCTGGTCTTCTCCACCTCATTGATACTTCCAAAGGCAGAGTAATAATAGGGGGTCTCCGCATCAAATTCCGCTGCACAGGTATCTACCATCTTATAAGCTGCAACGATGCCGTTTTTCTTTCTACTCTCCTTGATCTCGGTCACGCTCTTGCCGGTCAGCTCACTGATCACCCGGTCCGGGAAACCAAGTCTTTTTGCTTCCGCCAAAAGCGGAATTGTCAGCTCTTCAGCGGCAAGTCTCTTCTCCATCTCTACCAGGATTGCAATCTTATCAATGAACCAGTAATCAATCTTCGAGATTGCATGGATTTCCTCAAAGGATATGCCTCTGCGTACCGCTTCGGCAATGACAAAGAGTCGTCTATCATCCACCTGGTGAAGCTCTGTCAATATTTCAGCATCGGATTTATCTGAGTAATCTCCGTGACGCAGGCTGTAGATATTTTGCTCCAGGGAACGAAGGGCCTTCATCAGGGCTGCCTCAAAACTAGTACTGATGGCCATGACCTCTCCAGTCGCCTTCATCTGGGTAGTCAGAACCCGCTTTGCGGTAATGAACTTATCAAAGGG
>JAJUHH010000591.1 GCA_029267975.1 Clostridiales bacterium | reverse complement strand
GTGTAATATATTTAATGTAGTATATTTAACGTAATGTATTTAAGGTAGTATAGTTAATGTAATGTGATTTATGTTATGTAGCTTATGTCATCTGTTTGGTTATGTAACTATCCTTCCTGCTATAAGTGCATTTTATGCATATTACCTGCGGAGCACAGCAGGCATTTATCGTATAATTCGTTAATAAAGGCGTATTTTCGGAAGATTACCGTACCGAGTTCTCAGATGCACGTCACAAAGTCCCTGCTGCTTCAATGATCTTAAGTAGAATTAGATCTTCTGAACACACAATATGTAATTATATCATATTTTTCCCTTCTTTGTTTGTCAATTTATATTTGTTATAGTCAGACTTAGGAAATAATACCCTGTTCATTATTGACTCTGGATTTTTCAGGATATATAATAAAATTATGAAAATTCGAATTAATCGTAAAGTTCACATACAAAGGGGATGCTATCATGCAATTTAATGTACGTTTAAAGCAATTGCGGCAAAAAAACAAGCTGACACAAGGGGAGCTGGCAGAAATTCTTGGATTGAGACCCACAGCAATCTCCAATTATGAGTCAGAAAGGAATGAACCATCCTTCGATAAATTAATCGCCTTGTCCAAGTATTTTGATGTATCCTGCGATTATTTACTTGGTGTCACGGATTCCTATCTGCCCGTGGGTGGGGAAGTCCTGGATAAGGATATCGTGGAATTTTTTGATTTATATCAGCAGTTATCACCTGAGAATGTGGTAGAGATCAAAAATTTTGCCAAATACTTGCTATATAAGCAGGAAAATCAATAAGTACCTGGTATTTTGCCTGACTTCGGTATCATAATACAAAATGCTCTGCATTACGGATATGACCGTAAGCAGAGCATTTCTTGGGTAAATGATATCATTCACCTATTAAGCTGTTGCGCCGCAGCATTTCTTATATTTCTTGCCGCTGCCGCAGGGACAGGGATCATTTCTTCCTATTTTCTTATCCTTCACAACAGTTCCGGAGCTTCTCTGCTCCTTATATAACTCTTTTCTGCGCTCTGGAGTCAGAAGAGCATCCCACTCCTCCAGTTCATAGAGCCATTCCGCTCTTGCTGCTACCATATTATAATATAACTTCTCTTTATCAAATGCTAAGCTGACCTTGGTATCCGCATCCATCTCTTCAATGGGGTTGGGTGTCACCAGGCTGTCGTTGATCCCATCCAGAAAACCTACAAAGTAGTTCAGCTCTGTATCAAACTCTTTGGCAAGGTCAGCAACGCTTCCTTCCCATACTTTATCCGGACTTGCAAGCAGTACCTTATAAATCTCTTTCTCAATATTAAAATAATTTGCCCAGAACATCTGGCCGGAGCGATTATTCATATCATTCGCATAAGCATAATCTCTCCACTCCTGCAATAAACTCATTTTATCATCCTTCCTCGTCTGTTTTTTCCCATGCCTCACATTATATCATGAAATATTATTAATTTCCAATAAGAAAAATTTTTTATTTTGTGTATAAATATTGAAAATGTGTATCATAATAGTAATGTCCGAATAAGGAACTAGGTTCCGTTGTAGGATGTAAATGCGTATGCTCTTTCATAATTGGATTCCCCCTCCAATTATGATTACCAAAGAGAAGTTAAATACTTATCCTCCCCTTTTTAGTAGACAACCCATCACAATGGCGTGATGGGTTGTTTGCTTTTAT
>JAJUHH010000590.1 GCA_029267975.1 Clostridiales bacterium | reverse complement strand
TCGGAGGCGGCCATCATATCACCCGGCCCGATTATGATCTTGATACCCTAATCCATTGTATTAATCATGTGAAGGAAAGGTATCAGGTACAGGTCTATCTGGAACCGGGAGAGGCAATTGCCCTGAATGCAGGCTTTCTGGTAAGCACTGTACTGGACATCAATGAGAACGGGATGCAGCTTGCTATTCTTGATACCTCTGCGTCCTGCCATATGCCTGATGTTCTGGAGATGCCATACCGGCCCAATATCATCGGGTCAGGAAAAGCAGGGGAGTATCCTTATACTTACCGCCTGGGGGGGCCCACCTGTCTGGCAGGAGATGTCATCGGAGATTACTCCTTCCCGGAAGCCCTTAAGGTAGGAGACCGGCTGATCTTCTGTGACATGGCTATTTATTCTATGGTAAAGAATAATACCTTTAACGGAATCAATCTGCCCTCCATTTATTTTAATACAGAACAAGAGGGAATGAAGCTGATTAAGAAGTTTGGCTATGAGGATTTTAAGAGAAGATTATAGCTTGGATCAGAATTAACCAACTACATATTGAAAGGGCTGCTGCTTCATGGCAACAGCCCTTTGTTTATTCAACGCTCTCTAAGGGCGCCTGATACCAATTGATCTCTCCCTTGGCCAAGGCTTCTTCAAAGGTCTCGGTTAACTTTGGTGCTTTTCCACCATAACGATAATAATAGCTGTTGGGATAGAGCGGCTGTGGATTGACTACAACACTATCCACATCAACCGTCGGGTCCTCCCCGTCCCTGACTCTGCGAGCCACAATTACCGTCCGATAATTTTTAACCTCATAAGAACAGGTGGAAAGGGTAAGCAGCTGATCGTTTTCATTCACATCTACCGTATCGATCTGATAGATGGACCGGAGTCGTAACTGATATACAAAATTCATAAAGTCCGAAGCATTCTCAAAATCAGCTCTGGTATAGTCAAATAAGGGCTCCTTCCCTGAGCTTCCGTTTGTAATAAATACCGCAAAGATCTTCCATAGTCCTTTCTGATAGATGCTGTCAAAGGTAAAGACCGGCCTGGCTTTATAATAATCCAATTCCTTATATTTCAACAGGTAGTGAAACATATTGTCCGTGGAGGTCATATTGTGTCCGTGTATGGTAAGATTCCTGGAGTTCTCCTCAACGGAGCCTTTGACATCAAGAAATAAGCTTCCTGCCTTTAGTTCCTTCCCTTCCATATCTCGGGTCAGATAGTATTCCGGATCCTCCTTAGAGGACTGCATCACTACATAATTGATGTTGGAATCCGGTATGGTAATCCATCCCTTGACGTCCTTACTAATGGCCAGCAAATCCTTAAACTGCAGAAGTCTTCCCTCACTGTCCCGTGTTGGGTCTGGGGTTGGAAGAGGGGAGGTTATTATCTGAGAGGCAATTATTCCTTCCGCTTCTGTGCTTTCCCCTTGAGGGACAGAAGATACTTCTTGGGAGGAAACGGCCTCCTTGCTGCTTATGGCCTCTTGGGAGCCTGTATAGATTGCCTCTGCTTTCTGTATGGACCGATTGATTCGGTAGGGCGTGATAACAAGCTCGTAGATAAACAAGCCTGTAAACACTACAAAGCCTGTGGCAAATACGAGGCGAAGAACCCTATAGCAGGGAATTGATTTTAATGGTTTTATAGGCTTTTTGATCACTGACGATTGAAAATTCTTCCTATCCCGCATCTTAAGCCTCC
>JAJUHH010000589.1 GCA_029267975.1 Clostridiales bacterium | reverse complement strand
TTTATTACAAGACATTTTCAAAAGCCACCAAATACTTGGAAAAGATAAAGGAGAATTTCAGGAATCATGGATATGACATGTTTATGCAGCTTGGGTATTTCAAGGAGATTCCATGAGAAGAAGCACTACTCCGGTTCGTTAAAAGAGTGGAGGGAAAAAGCATCCGCTGGTGGCTTACAGGAAGCTGTGCGGCTTGTATCAGAGGAATCCCCCTAAATCCCCATGATGTAGACATTATGATCGATTCCAGGGATATTCATATTCTGTAGATATTTTTTCAGAGGACATATTTGAGCCCATTAGGGATACAAATGGATGGCTGACAAAGGATTTTGGAGTAATCTTTCTTGGGGCAAGGGTGGATATTGCCTCTGACCCAAGTCCGGTTTTGGATGACCCAGAACCTGTGGACTGTGGGCCCTATGCTCTTCAGCATTTGGAGACGGTTGAGTGGAAGGGCTATGATATCAAGGTACCTCCATTACAGCTTCAGCTTTATGTAAATGAACTCAGGGGCAGATATGACCGGGTTGAAAAAATCCGCAAGTTTATGAGTGGGATAAAGTGACACCTAACTTTTAACTCATTAATAAGTGCTGATAGAGATGTTTGTATTGGCCGAAAAATTGTTAACCGTCCCCCTTTTCCATCCCTTTTCTTTGTTTCGAATGTTATAATAGGATAGATATAACATTGGAAAGTGATGTGATGTACAAATGAAAAGAGCACAGGAATATTTCAGAGGCTGCCTGCTTGGCGGTGCGGCAGGGGATGCACTGGGATGGCCAGTTGAATTTCTTCGATATAATGAAATCTTGTCCAGATACGGTGAAGATGGTATTACTGATTTGCTGTTATCTAAAGATGGAAGGGCAGAGATTACAGATGATACACAGATGACCCTGTTTACTGCAGAGGGGATACTTCGTAATGAAACCAGGAATAATGAAAAGGAGATATGTGACACATCCTCTGCTGTATATCTGGCATATTTAAGGTGGCTAAATACACAGGGCTATCCAATAATAAAGGAGTTTGACTGGATATATGACGGCTGGCTCCTTGGTGTCAAGGAGCTTCATAACAGAAGAGCACCCGGGAATTCCTGCCTGTCTGCCTTGTTAAGCGGTAAGATAGGAACAATTGATGAGCCCATAAACAACAGCAAGGGCTGCGGTGGTATAATGAGGGTTGCACCTGCAGGACTGTTCTATCCAAAGAATGAGGCATTCCAAATGGCGGCAGAGTTCGCAGCCCTAACCCATGGACATCCATCGGGATACCTGTCAGCCGGGGCCATGGCATTTATGATCGCATCTGTTATAGACGGGGAGGATATTGAAGCCGCTGCCAGGAACACACTGCTGGAGTTATCAAAGCATAAGGGTCATGAGGAGTGCTCAATGGCACTTAAAAGGGCTATTGATCTATCGGGCAGCAGCTTAAAACCCCTTGATGCAATCACAGTACTTGGAGAAGGCTGGGTAGGAGAAGAGGCATTGGCAATATCGGTTTACTGTGCTTTAAAGTACAGGGATGATTTTAAAACGGCATTGATAACAGCTGTTAACCATAATGGGGACAGCGACAGCACGGGAGCAATAACCGGCAACATACTTGGAGCATACCTTGGAGTCAGTTCTATTCCAGAGAGCTGGATCCAAAAGGTTGAGCTACGGGATGAGATCACGCAGGTTGCAGATGATCTATTGACTGGATA
>JAJUHH010000588.1 GCA_029267975.1 Clostridiales bacterium | reverse complement strand
GATCGTAGGCAGCAATTGCACAGGTACCGCATCCAACCGCCTGGCAGCTTAAATATAGATTTTGGACCACGTGTCCGGCATCAAGCAGCATAGCTTTATGAGCTTCTGTGCAATATCTCCATTCACTTCTGTAAGGAACTGCACTATAGAAAAATACTGCCGCTGATTTGCTTGCCCATTTCTGTTCACAGAGGCTATCAGAAACAGCCTCCTCCAGCTGATCAACTTCCCCGATCATTTCAATGGCATGCTCCAGGGGAAGATAGTGATATACCCCCTTCTTAAGGCCTTCGACTTTAAAGACCGTCAGATAGGTTTCAAAGGGATGCCTTGCTCCCGCTGAAGGTACCGGCCGTATGGTCGCATAACGATTACCACGTATCTCTTTCACTCCCTGGGTTGACCAGAGTAAAAAAGACAGCTGTGCCAGGGTTAACTCCTGATCCTTATATACTCGGTTACTTCTTCTCTCTTCTAATATGGTAAGGTAGTTGGGTTCTGTGATTACTTCCGTAAAATCCTTTGTCAGTGAAATAATTTGATTCCCTCTTGCTGCTTTTGTTAATGTAGGCTGCGGCAGCTGCATTTGCTGATCAGATTGATATCCGTCCTCTGCAAAGGTACTTTTCATAAACAATCTGTTTTGCTTTATGCTATCCCTGTATTCCTGGTTCTGTTCCATTTATTCCTCCTTGTATGCTGTCCACTTAAGCAAAGTGCTTATTCTATCCAGCTCATCATTTGTAAATATAATTCCTTGGTTTCCTCTGAGGTCTTCAGCGATATAAGAACCGGCTTGCCCTTACTTCGCTGGATGAAAAGCCAGGGTTGGCTCGATTTCTTTGCATAAACAAGCACAGGCCCATACTGCTCTGATGTAAAATTGCCCTTATAAGAGTCAAATACTGCACTACCGTTGGTCTTTGCCGTAAAGGAAACCGGCTCCTGCAGCAGCATCAGCTCAGATATATCAGACTTTTGGATCTTGGTTCCATACATGCCGCGGATCACCATTGTATCATCTGACATTGTAATCCGGGGACTTCGTATTGTTGCCGTATACATTGTGGCTCCAACTGCAATCACTGCAAACATTAGGATAGAGATAGTAATCGTTGATATATAGTACTGTGCCTTTGGCCGACCGTTATCATCAAAAAGATTCCCGTCAAATCGTTGTACATATACGATCATGATCCAGATTACAAGAAAGAATAGGATAAATGCCGCTTCTATCACCCAGCTAATCCCAGCCAGGGTCATAGCTCCGGCTATTAGAAAAAGCAGTCCGATGATGGTAAAGCAGATTCCCATACTTTTGCAGATGGCAGGCAAATTCATCCTGGCTCTCTTTTCCTCGCTGGCGGTATTAATCCCTGATATCAAAAGGTACATTTTTTTGATGCCAACCAAGTAGGCAATAAGCAGCATCAAAGCTCCAAGACTGAAGAATATCACCGACATAAGCATATAATCATCCTTTCCTTATATACCATTACATTTCTTCAAAGCAATGAAGAACTTAATTCCTCATATCTGACCGTATCACTGCCACTACTATCTCCTAAGGTGAACTTTACCACAATATTCATCCAATAGAAAGAGTGTTTTATTTTATCATTTGAAATGAAAAATGAAAAGTTTAATTCCACTTCTATTTTGTGTGGTGGAGTTTACTTCCGCACAAGTAGCGTTTACTCTTTCATACATGGGTGATATGATTATCATACCTTCTGACGGCAGTAGAAGGAGTGTTTATG
>JAJUHH010000587.1 GCA_029267975.1 Clostridiales bacterium | reverse complement strand
GCCTGTATGGCGCCTGGCAATCGCAGCAATTGCCTCCGGAAGCGGTGTACTCGCATAGCGGATATCACCCTTCAGTAATCCTATCAGCTTTTTTAGTTCCTTCAAATCCTGGGTACGGTTTCTCAACTCGCTGCTGAAATAAAAGCCCATGCCTGCAGAGGAAGTAATAACAAGGATGCAGCCTATGATTTTTATGATATTCATAGCAAGTTTGTCCTCCTTTTTTACCGATTTTAATTGCTGTATAGTATATTCTGCTGCGCATCATAGATCTCTTCCAGGTGTCCGATGCTCTTCTTATTGCTCAATATGACATAGCGTTCAAAGAGTTTCTTATCCACAAGACTCCCAAGAACAGGCTTATTCCTGATATCTTCAATGGAGCTGCCATGAACCGTTGCTATTAGTTTGCAACCACACCCGATGACATAATCAATGGCATCCAGTTCTTCCTTGGAACCGATCTCATCCACTGCGATTACCTGGGGCGACATAGAACGGATGAGCATCATCATTCCCTTGGCCTTCGGGCAGCAATCCAGAATATCCGTACGTATTCCCAGATCATTCTGCGGTGTCCCCATATAGCAGGCCCCAATCTCAGAACGTTCATCTACAACACCAATGTTGATACCGGGCAGATAAGAGCTGCCGTCAGACAGCTGTCTGATGATATCCCGAAGCAGGGTGGTCTTTCCACAGCGGGGCGGGGAGATGATCAGCGTATGATAGATTCCCCTGGCCTCTTTATTGATCAAATAGGGCAAGACGGTATCAGCACATCCCTTTACCTGATGCGCCAGCCTTATGTTGATAAAGGAAATATGCTTAATGGACTTCACCGAATCCTCCTCTATGATTGTCTTACCGGCAATCCCAATACGGTGTCCGCCGCTGATGGTAATAAAGCCCTGTCTGATCTCCTCCTCAAAGGCATAAAGGGAGTAATTACTGATGTACTCCATGGTCTCCCGGATCTCATTTCTGCTAATCTGCACTGCATCTCTTGGAACGCTTGTCAGCTTGGAGTTCTCTGTGATAAAGGTCTCCTGATTATCATATACAATCATAAGCGGCGCATTGATGCGAAGTCTGATCTCCTGCAGATTATCATAGTTTATGGTGAGCTTTCCAATAATTGTACGAAGCTTCAAGGACAATATTTTTAAAAGCTCGTCTTTGGTTCCCATGTATATCCCCTCTCCATCCTATATACTGCTTATCCACCTTCTGCTTAAAACAATATATTGTTGACCCAGGGAAAATATACCCTAAAAAATAATCAAAAATAAAAGGAGCTTGCATAAGAAAATAAATTGCAAATCTCCAGGTTCTATATTATTCTTTTACTCAAAGGAAAATGGGACAAGGACTAATTTGTGATTTGACCTTGCCACAAGAAGAAAAAATTAAGTGAGGTAGAAGCATGAGATACGGTTTGATCGGAGAGAAGCTGGGACACAGCTATTCCAAGATAATACATGAGATGATGGCAGATTATACCTATGATCTGATCCCTTTGAGCCGGGAAGAGCTCGATCTTTTCATGAAAAAGAAGGATTTTACAGCGATTAACGTAACCATTCCCTATAAGCAGGATGTCATGCCCTATCTGGACTAGATTCAGCCCCATGCCAGGGAAATCGGTGCGGTAAACACCATTGTCAACCGGTCAGGCCGTTTAATCGGCTATAATACGGATTTTTATGGATTTGAATATATGCTGAAGCATAACGGGATTGAAGTAGCAGGAAGAAAAT
>JAJUHH010000586.1 GCA_029267975.1 Clostridiales bacterium | reverse complement strand
GAGCACAAGGTAAGGATCGTGAAGACTTTCCAGTCAAGAGGGGAAATCGTTGCCATGACCGGAGACGGCGTCAATGATGCACCTGCCCTGAAGGCTGCAGACATTGGCTGCGCTATGGGTATCACCGGAACAGATGTAGCGAAAAATGCCGCCGATATGATCCTGACGGATGATAATTTTGCCACCATTGTGTCTGCAGTACGGGAAGGCCGTGGCATCTATGATAATATTAAGAAGGCAATTCATTTTTTATTGTCCAGTAATGTAGGTGAGATTCTCACCATATTTGTTGCACTCCTTCTTGGACTGCCAACTCCCCTGGTAGCCGTACAACTATTATGGGTAAATCTGATTACAGACTCCCTTCCGGCTATCTCCCTGGGCGTGGAACCGGTGGATAAAGCCATTATGTCAAAGAAGCCGATCCCGCCGGAGAAAGGAATGTTTGCCGATGGTCTGGCTTATCGGATCATATTTGAAGGCATCATGATCGGAGCCCTGGCCCTGTTAGCTTTTATCATTGGCTTTTATGATTTTGACAAACCAAATTTTCTGCGTTCCTTACAAGAGCAGCAAGGAGATGCTCCCCTTCCCACAACTTATATCCCCTGGGTTGGCCGTACCATGGCCTTTGCAGTCCTTAGTTTGTCGCAGCTGTTCCACTCCTTTAATATGAGAAGCGAACACTCTTTATCAAAGATCGGATTGTTCAGCAATCCCAAATTAGTGTATTCCTTTATCATCTGTGCCTTTTTACAGGTCATTGTCATAATGTTTCCGCCTCTGGCACATATATTTCAGGTTGTACCGCTCAATTTACGGCAATGGGCAATTACCATTTTTCTTGCTTTTGTACCAATTATCGTGGTAGAACTGGAAAAAATGCTAACAGGCCGTCAAATTAGATCGAAATAACCATATGAAAATACGATTACAGCACAATCTACACACTTGCAATCCACCAAAAATCGTTATATAGTTATGATTATCAAATCTTTGTGAGGTGTAAGTGTGGAAACGATAAACGAAGGAAAAGAAGCTTCCTTAAGGCCCTATGATAATTCCATGTGGGATCAATTGTCTATGTATGATAGCATGCCTTATGTTTGGGATAAGGACCTGAATGTGGATAAGGTTTTCCGGTATGAGAGCGGCAATCTTATAAAAGCATATCGCTATAAGATGCTAGACACCTACGAGGTTAAGTACGAATGAAAGCATAGAGGTGAAACCAGTGAATGTCATAACATTAGTCTACAAGTCAACAAACTGCTATCTTATACCCTACAAGGACGGATGGCTTATGATAGATGCTGGATGGCCGGATACCTTTTCACAGCTGTTACAGCTGCTTAGTCAGAACAACATATCTATTAATGAAGTGAATTACCTGGTAGTGACCCATTTTCATCCGGATCATGCAGGTTTAACACAGATATTGAAGGATCTTGGAACCACTTTGATCCTTCATGAATATCAGCTTCCTTACATAAATAAATTAAATCTTCATTTTAAGAAGAATCCCAAGGCTAATTACAGGGATATTACCACTGCAAACAGTATTATCCTCAATGATAGTAACAGCAGAGAATTCCTGGCATCCATTGGTATACAGGGTGAATTGATATCAACACCCGGACACAGTGATGACAGTATCAGTCTCATTCTCGATGAAGACTGTGCCTTTGTAGGTGACCTTCCCTCTCCTGATCTGGTGGAGGATTATGATGATCTGGTGCTGGAGGATAGTTGGGATATGAT
>JAJUHH010000585.1 GCA_029267975.1 Clostridiales bacterium | reverse complement strand
GTATTTACCTTCTCAACCAGCTCCTCAAGAGATCGTCCCTCTTCTTTCATATATGCTGCCTGAAGCAGTAAGAGCCCCTGGCCTCCCGTAGCCTGAATACTGTCTATGATACGAATCTGTGCATCTGGATACTGCTCCTCAAGGATGGCCTTTGCATTTACGGCGGATTGATAGGAACCGCTGAATTTCTGTGTCAGACATAAGCAAAGTATGTCTTGGCCGTTTTTCAGAACCGTACGAAATTCGTTCAAATAGTCCTGAACGGAAGGAAGAGAGGTGGTAGCGATCTTGCCTTTTGATAACCTTTCATAAAAATCCTCCTTGCTTATCTCAAGGTTCTCTTTATAATAATTCTCCTGATCAAAGCTTACATAAAAGGGAATAAGCTTAATATTGTGGCTTTTAAGCAGCTGTTCCGGTACATCGCAGGCTGAATCACTGAATATTTGGAACTCTCTCATAGCATTCCTCCGAATTTAGTGTTATGAATATGATATATGGTAGTTTTCATTACTACATTTATTGTAACCCATGCAATATCATTATTCAATAAAAAGTGTGAAATTATTTGAGAGTGATTATTTGTGGACTCCTGATAATGGTGGGTATTATGTGATAAAACTTGTGTTAGTAATATTGAAGTATTAAGGTAGTATTTTACATCAAGCTAACGAACTTAACAAATGATACGATTTTATATTTGTCCAGGGAAGGAGAATAGGGTATAATAGACGGGGTAAGTGAAGGAAAATCCACTTATCCCCATTTTATGTGTGGCGATAAAGTCCATTGCCGACCTAAGGCACAATACTGAAGAAAGTTGGTCAAGCATGTCAAAGAGTTTATATATCGCGGAGAAGCCAAGTGTTGCTGCGGAATTTGCCAAGGCTCTGAAAATCAATGGCAAAAAGCAGGATGGTTACATAGAATCCGAAGATGCAATAGTGACCTGGTGTGTGGGTCATCTGATTACCATGAGCTATCCCGAGGCCTATGACCCTGCACTGAAAAAATGGAGCATGGAGACCCTTCCCTTCCTTCCAAAGGAATATAAGTATGAGGTTATCTCTAATGTGAAGAAGCAATTTAATATTGTAAAGGGACTGCTGACCCGCAAGGATGTTGATGCGATTTATGTCTGCACTGACTCCGGACGGGAAGGAGAATACATCTATCGTCTTGTGGAACAGGAAGCTAAGGTTCCAAAGACGAAGGACAGGAGACGTGTCTGGATTGATTCTCAGACAGAGGAAGAGATACTTCGTGGAATTCGCGAAGCAAAGCCTTTATCTGCCTATGATCCCCTTGCCGATTCCGCCTATCTGCGCGCTCAGGAGGACTATCTCATGGGAATTAATTTCTCCCGTATCCTCACCTTAAAATACGGCAACGAAGTACAGCGGCTGATAAATTCCCAGAAATGGAATGCAATCTCCGTAGGCCGGGTAATGACCTGCGTCCTGGGTATGGTGGTCAGAAGAGAGCGGGAGATCCGCAGCTTTGTGAAGACTCCCTTCTACCGGGTACTTAGTGTAATTGAGCTGCCTGAGAGCAAGGTAACAGCTGATCGTAAGGAAGGTCCTGGCAGCAAGGCCCTTGGGAATACCGCTGTCGTAGAGAGAGAAGAGGTATCAAACAGCAAAGAATTTATGGCGGAGTTTCGAGCCGTCGAAGGTTCAAGATATTATAACTCCCCCTTGTTATATAAAGAAAATGGTTTTTCGGAGAAAAGCTCTGCCCTGAAGCTGATTTCGGAGCTGGCAGG
>JAJUHH010000584.1 GCA_029267975.1 Clostridiales bacterium | reverse complement strand
GATTTTTCACTTGCAATAACAGCCTTTCATCAAATTGCTGTTATGTTTTTGCTTATTATTGTGGGATTTGTTTGTTATAAGATCAAATTCCTTGATCAGGAGTTTAACAGAAAGCTTTCAGATCTGGTGTTGATGCTCATCAATCCGCTGGTGATTTTTATTTCATATCAGAGAAGCTACGAAGAGGAGCTTTTGAAAGGCTTATTGATTTCACTGCTAATGGCGGTAGCTACTCATCTTGCAGCAATTATCATCGGAATATTGGTACTCCCCAAGAAGTGGCGCAAGACCGACAATGAAATAGAGCGTTTTGCAGTGGTTTACTCAAACTGTGGCTTCATTGGTATCCCCTTGGTAAATGGGATCTTTGGAGCGGAAGGAGTATTTTATTTAACTGCATATATGACAATATTTAATCTGCTGGTATGGACCCACGGCGTCATTATCATGACAGGAAAGGCTGATCTAAAATCCTTTGGAAAGGCTCTGCGGTCTCCATCCGTGATCGCAACCGTAGTCGGCTTTGTATTCTTCATGTTAAGAATTAATTTACCTGATGCCCTCAGGGAAGGAATGACCTACCTTGCGGATATGAATACACCCCTTGCTATGCTGGTGGCAGGTGTGACCATTGCACAGACTGATATTAAGAAGCTTTTTTCAAAGCTGCGGATTTACTATATCGTCTTTTTTAAACTATTACTGATACCGGTACTGATGCTCTTTGTCTTCCATATGTTTGATATCTCCAGGCTGGTGCTTTTAACTTCGGTGCTGGCAGCGGCTTGTCCCACAGCAGTAACGGTGAACCTCTTCTCCATCCGTTATCATAAAAATTATTTCTATGCATCTGAGTTATTTGCAGTATCGACAATCCTGTCAGTCATAACCATCCCCATCGTTATGATCATTGCAAATCTGATTGTATAAGCATTTTGTATTCTGTTCTATCATAGATATAATAAGAGGCTTCGGAACAAACTTGCATTATAACTTGCACAAGGGGAAAGTTCTGTAGTAAAATGGTTTTGTGACTATGAAAATGTTTCTAAAGGAGCTCAAACAATGAACGATTATGTAATCGTGAGTGATGCGACACTTGATTTACCGGCAGAGATTATCGAAAGTTATGGGATTAAGGTAATTCCCATGGGTTTTCATATTAATAATAGCGATTATTCCCACTACCCGGATGAAAGAGAATTGTCAATAGAAGACTTTTATCAGATGCTGAAGGCCGGAGCAGTTTCCCAGACAACACAGATCACACCGGTCGTGTTTACTGATTTTTTTGAGGACATACTAAAACAGGGATTGGATATTTTGTACATAACCTTTTCCTCAGGCTTAAGCGGAACCTATAATACCTCCCAGATTGTAATCAATCAATTGAGGGAAGATTATCCCCAACGAAAAATCTATGGGATTGATTCCTTATGTGCCTCGATCGGTGAGGGACTTCTGGTATATCATGCTGCCCTGCAGAAGCAGAAGGGCTTAAGCATTGAAGAGCTTCGTGATTGGGTGGAGAATAATAAACGCCGTTCCCGTCACTGGTTTACCGTTAAGGATCTGTTTTTTTTAAAGCGGGGCGGAAGAATTACATCCATCGAGGCAATGGTTGGCACTGCGCTGAGAATTCGCCCTGTCTTAAGTACAGATGAGAATGGAAAGCTAACCGTTGTTACGAAAGTCCGCGGTTCCAAGGCAGAGATGGACCTTATGCTGTCTAAGCTCATGGAAGAGGGAAGGGATTTATCCAATCAAACCATTATC
>JAJUHH010000583.1 GCA_029267975.1 Clostridiales bacterium | reverse complement strand
TCGGAACAGTCAAAGCTGTAAGAAAATAGATACAGATCCACAGTGCCTTATCAAAATATATCAGAGATGGATTAAAATGCCCAGAGAATCTGGGAGAAAGGAATAATCCAATTACCATCTGAGATAATTGGATTATACGTGGCATAATGATTATCAAGAATGCGAACGTATACACAGAGGATGGTATCTTTGTGAAAAAAGATATCTTCCTTCATGAGGATAGAATTGCTGACCAGGCAGCAGATCAGGATACCGATATCCTGGATGCCGAGGGCTGCTATCTCATTCCCGGCCTGACGGACCTTCATTTTCATGGCTGTGTAGGCTATGATTTTTGTGACGGTACCAAAGAAGCAGTGGAAGCTATGGCGGAATACGAGGCAAAGAATGGTGTTACCACCATTGCGCCGGCAACCATGACCCTGGATGATGAAAGATTAACCAATATATTTAAGAATGCTGCCGAATACTCTAGCGATAAGGGTGCAGCTCTTGTAGGCATCAACATGGAAGGCCCTTATCTCTCCCTGGCCAAAAAGGGAGCGCAAAACCCTGCTTACCTGAGAACCCCAAGTATCGAGCATTATCATAGGATGCAGGAGCTTTCCGGAGGCTTAATAAAGCTGGTTGCCATTGCCCCGGAGGAGGAAGGTGCCCTGGAGTTCATTCAGGCAGTCAAGGATGAGGTCATAGTCTCTGTTGCACATACTGCCGCGGATTATGAGACTGCTGCCAAGGCTTATGCGGCCGGAGCTTCCCATCTGACCCACCTCTATAATGCAATGCCTCCCTTCTCCCACCGCAATCCCGGTGTCATTGGTGCAGCCTTTGATGCAGAGCACTGCCATGTGGAGCTGATTACGGACGGTGTACACGTTGATCCCAGTGTGGTTCGTGCAACCTTTAAAATGTTCGGAGAAGACCGGATCATTTTAATCAGTGACAGCATGATGGCCACCGGTCTCTCTGACGGCAGCTATTCCTTAGGAGGCCAGGCAGTAACTGTGCGGGGTAATAAAGCAACCCTGGCAGATGGAACCATTGCAGGCTCTGCTACTAATCTGATGCAGTGTTTGCAGAAGGTGGTAAGCTTTGGTATCCCCTTAGAAGCAGCTGTAAAGTGTGCTGCCGTTAACCCTGCCAAGGAAATCGGTATCTATGATCAGTACGGAAGCATCCGTCCTGGAAAATATGCAAACCTGGTACTGCTAGATCTGGATTTACAGGTGAAGCAGGTTATCCTAAAGGGTCGTAAGCTGTTATAACTTAATCGATAATTTTAAGTTTACTATAAAAAAGTATGGTAAGAGTTTTCTCAAGCGGAAGACTTTTACCATACTTTTTTCTTTTTTTACATTATTTTCAAATATACCTTGACAGGCGAGGTATATACATTTATAATGTAACTCAAATAAAGGAGGTAGTCACATGTCAATTGCATCGGATGTTATACGAGGTCATACCGAGCCCATAATTCTTTCGCATCTTTTGGAGGGTGACAGCTACGGCTATCAGATCAATAAGGAGATCATGGAGAAGACCAATAACCTGTACGAACTGAAGGAAGCAACCTTATATACGGCCTTTCGACGTTTAGAGCAGGCGCAGCTGATTATCTCCTACTGGGGTGACCAGGAGGTTGGTGCACGAAGAAGGTACTATTCGATTACGGATAAGGGCCGGGAGGCTTATAGAGAGTACAAAAAGGATTGGGAGAACGCCAAAGCAATTATTGATACTTTATTAAAATAGGTAGTGTAAAGTAACGTATGAAAACCCGTAGCCTGG
>JAJUHH010000582.1 GCA_029267975.1 Clostridiales bacterium | reverse complement strand
GCAGTATCTGTATGCGGCGTAGATAAGGAAAGCATTCAGAAGGCTGTGGATATGATTAAGATGATCGTAACTGATTTTGAAGAAGGTCAGTACTACACCGGTAAGGTGGTAAGCATTAAGGAATTTGGTGCTTTCCTTGAATTTGCACCCGGCAAAGAGGGTATGGTTCATATTTCAAAGATTGCAAAGCACAGGGTAGAGCATGTTGAAGATGTTCTTACCTTAGGCGATGTGGTTAAGGTTGTATGCCTGGGACCTGACAAGATGGGAAGAGTAAGCTTTAGTATTAAGGATGCTCAGTAAATCAGGAAAGAAAGTCTGATCTTTAAGACTGAATATCAGATATATGTCTGAACGATAACTGAAGTTAAAGTAACAGACCAATAAGGGTTGTTGTCTGAGGAATGAAGTTCCCGGGCAACAGCCCTTTTCAATTGAAGTATTTTTCTATGAAATTTACAGAAATTAATAGATTTATAAATTTCAGGATGATTTTATGGATAATATTTTAAAGCTGTGAAACCATATAAGAATAGATTACAAAATATGCTTAATATGGAGAATAATATGCAGGAAGTAAAAAATCGTAGTGCTTTCATGTTAAAACTAATCCGGATTATTTATCTTGTGCTGTGCGGACTGATTCTAACGGTCGGTACGTCATTTTATGTATTCATGCACAATTACATCAGTAAGGTCAACATGGTATCACCTGACCTTACAGCCACAGAGGATCAGCCTTATATTGACACTGAGATCAAGGAGCAGGAGGCAGGCGCTAATCAGGCAGAGAAGGCAGCTGCACAGGAGAGGAATACTGCGTATGCATCTTCAAAAAGTACTTTTTCCCCTTATTCTTATTACTCAAGTTATATCAGCCCCTATTTAAATCCCGCTGTTTCAGAGGAAAATCACTCTGATGGGATTAATTCGCAGCAGAAGGATATTGATGATTTAAAAGAAAGCATCAAGAAAAATTATGAGGCAGAGCTTCCTTTGATCAATGACGGGGAGACGGAAAACATTCTGCTGCTGGGCTATCAGCATGATAGCTCTAAGGAAATTGATGATCCGGTGGTAATGGCACTCCTTTCCATAGATCGTAAGAACAAGAAAATAAACACAATTGCATTCCAGCAGGATATCTATCTGCAGGTTCCGGGAGAAGGGAATCATCGTCTGGCAGAGGCATATCTTCTTGGAGGTGTAGAGCTGCTGGCGGATACCTTAAAGAAGAACTTTAAACTAAGGATTGACCGATATATGCAGCTGGACATTCTTATTTTTGGAGATATCATTGATGCGATTGGGGGAATTACCCTGGAGGTGACCAAGGATGATCTGGAGACGGTAAACACCTGCATTCGTGAACTAAACACCAGTTCAGGGGATCCGAAGGATGCAGATCTTATAAAAAAGGCAGGAAGCCGCCGCCTCAACGGAAAGCAGGCACTTGGCTATATCTGGTGCCGAAGTCTGCTGGGAGGAAAGGGAGAACAGAGCAGCCAAGAGAACAATATGATCGAAGCAATCCGTAAGCAGATTTATGACTATGACTTGGCAAAGCTTCACACCTTGCTTGATCTTATCCTGCCCAAGGTGACAACCAATATGACTGAGAGTGAGTTGATTGCACTCTTGTTATTTATCCCCTCCTATCAGGATTATAAGATCAATAGCATGAAAGTTCCGGTGGAGGGCTCTTATCGGACTATGTATATCGATAAAAAGCTGGTATTGGGTATTGATTTCTCGGACAATTTAAAGGAACTGAAGGATAAGCTTGCTGACAAGGCCAACTAAGG
>JAJUHH010000581.1 GCA_029267975.1 Clostridiales bacterium | reverse complement strand
GTAGGGATTTGCATCCGTCAGTTTCTTTGTTGTTACAGTAAAGCCAACCTGATCTTCAAGTTCTCCGGCAGCATTCTTTCTTGCATAGTTTAGTACCGTGGGAACCTCATCCGCAGCACTGCTTAAATTATCATAGGATAAGCGAAGACGATACACATCGATCATCTGTGGCGCCTCCTCAAACTGATCCCCAGGATAGTTGTCATAATCTTTAATTGTGTATCCGCCCACGACCTTATTTGTAACCTGTATTTGCTCACCTGTGAAGGTCTCCGTAATCTTATAGCTCAGATTGGGGGTGGCTTCCGTGAAGATCAGCGGGGTATCTGTCTTATATCCGGTAAATACATACCTGCCCGCATAATTCGCATTTCCCTCCTGATAGATCTGATCCTTGAGCTGCTGTAAATTCTCCACAATAGCTGCACGGTCATTCGCAGTCAGGGTATCTGAGCTGCCCTGCACACAGTAAGTATTGATGGAAGATAAAATTTCATTGACCGTAGATAAGGAACTCTCTGTGACCTCCATCCAGGACTTTGCATCCGGGATATTCTTCTCATAATATTGCGTTAACTCCGTGAGGTTGGTGCGAAGCTTTAATGCACGGACTGCAATAATCGGATCCTCAGAAGGTCGCTGAATCTTCTTACCGGTGGAATACTGCTGTTCCAGGTTGCTCATATTCAGCTTATTCTTATTGATGTTACTCATCATATTGTTGGTCATCATTTTATTAGTTATTCGCATACTACCTCCTAGAATTAACTATAAAAAATCAAAGAGCTGCAAGGGCTTAAAAAATACTATATCATTCCGTTGATCAGCTTATCGTATATCTCGTCCATAACAGAGATTACCTTAGCCGATAAGTTATAAGCATTCTGATAACGTACCAAATTCATTGCTTCTTCATCGACATCAACACCCGATACAGAGAGCCTCTGATTGGTGATGGTGTTAAGAATATCCTGCTGGCTGTTGGCAAAGGTTTCTGCCTTTATAGTATCAATACCGATCTCAGCTACCAGCGTCTGGAAGAAGCCATCCGGTGCTCCTTGCTCAAAGAGCATTTTGTTATCCTTCATGGCAATTAATCTATTAACAATGTCATTCTGCTCCACACCGTTACTGATATCTGAACCTGTAGCCATAAGTCTGGAGCTGGCAATTAAATCCGCACTAACGGTAAAATTGCCTGCTGTCATCTTATAATAAGAAGCATAGAGCGGCTGATTGTCCGGGGTCTCTTCAAAATAGCCACCGGTCATGGAGTGAAAGTAATAATAATCATGATATTCCTTGTCCGGAGAATCTTCTAAGGGACCAAATCGATACTCCCTGCCATTTATCTTATCCTTGGCGGTGAAGAAATCAATTCCGGCATTGCCCTCCATATCCTCACCTTCTCTATGAATATCATTAAAAGCCTTGGAAAAGGTACGGACAAATTCATTGAGCTGTTCCATATAATAGGGAATGCCTTTATAATTAATGCTTTCTCCCACCTGAGCGGATTCACCCTCAGCGTCCTCCGCAACCATACCCTCCAGCTCAAAGGTATAGGTAAAGCTTCCCGTATCCGGGTCTATGTTAACTTCAAAGCCTGTGTATACATAGCTGCGGTTCTTGACTGTAATTGTCCCGCTTTCCGGAATATTCAATTCCTCCACGGAATTGATATTGGTATCTGTTAAAACTACATAGTTGTCATTGGTCAGAGCATAGGCTTTTCCCTGCAGATTGAACTGGTTGTTGCCGTCACGGACCTCCAGGAGCGCCTGTAAGGTTCCTCCCAGAGAAGGACTTCTCATATCAAAGGTCTGACCGGTGGACCAGGT
>JAJUHH010000580.1 GCA_029267975.1 Clostridiales bacterium | reverse complement strand
GCCAATCCCTTCCTTGAAGAAGAATATATTGCAAGCCTGTATATTGTAACAGCTTTTTTGCAAAAAAGAAATAGAAAAATCAAGACCTGTTATCAGTAAGGGAAAGCTTGGAATAGGAGTGCTGCATTTCTTTCACATAATTTAATTGGCGGAAGCAAAAGCGGCTTGGCCGATAATCCCCTACCAGGGAAGTATTGATAAACTTTAAGATGCAGCGGGCATCCCTTGGCTTATAAAGTGTCCTAAGCCCCAGTTCCAGATTCTTTCTAATTCGCCGCATGGCTTTACTTTGGTCTACTGTAGTGATCAGGCGACCGTCTTCAAAAATCAGCTCATAAACATTTTCATAAGAAAAGCAGGCAGGGACATTGCTTTTCAGATAATATTCCTTTACCAGCTTGTTACCGATCAAAACAGCACCATTGTAAGACAGGTGCAGGGCCGAATAATCTATGCCGCCCTCTGACTCCTCATCCGCCCCCAAAGCCTTCACAGGATTAGAGCCAAGTACAGTCATGGAATCAAGGATGAGTCGGTAATCTTCTATATGAAAGCTGCTGCGAAAGGGAAATTGCAGGGAGACGGAGGTTAAAGGCAATAAGCCCAAAGCCGCCGGATGTATGATAAATTCCTGTTCTATAGCCAGAATCTGATACTCTGCCCCGGAATAGAACATTTTGTGGTCTAAAGTCATGAATGTCCTCCAAATAACTTATTGATTCTGCATTGCTGCATCAACACAGTTTTTCATTAACATAGCAATGGTCATTGGACCTACACCGCCCGGTACCGGTGTGATTGCGGATACATGGTCATAAACATCAGCATAGTCAACATCTCCGAAGGACTTGTTGTTCTCATCCCGATGGATACCCACATCGATCACAACAGCACCTTCCTTTACATAGTCTGCAGTCACAAAACGAGGCTTTCCTATGGCTACAATCAGGATATCCGCCCGCTTGGCAACCTCTTTGAGATTCTTGGTTTTTGAATGGCAAATGGTTACGGTGGCATTTTCCCTTAGCATAAGCATGGACATGGGTTTGCCTACAATATTGCTTCTGCCGATAATGACACACTCTTTTCCTTCGATGGTGATACCGGAGCGCTTCAAGAGCTCAATAATTCCTGCAGGGGTACAGGAGACAAAGCCTTTCTGACCGATGCTTAAGGCACCGACATTCTGGGGATGGAAGCCGTCAACATCCTTCCTTGGCGAAATGGTCCGGATGATCAACTCCTCATTCATATGCTTCGGCAATGGTAGCTGTACCAATATCCCATTCACTTCATCATTTTCATTCAACTGCTTTACTAAGGCCACAAGCTCTTCCTGAGTCGTAGTCTCAGGCAGCTCGTAGGACAAGGAATTAATTCCGATATATTCACAGGCTTTCTTTTTATTTCCCACATAAATAGAGGAGGCCGGATCATTGCCTACCTGAATTACTGCCAGGGTGATCTCAATCCCCTCTTCCTTCAGAGCAGCAACCTTCTCCTTTAATTCATCCTTAATATCATTAGAGATTTTCTTTCCATCAATTACAAATGCCATATCATATCTCCTATCAACCTTAAGATAAGCTGGGTTAATTACCCATCGTGTATATCATAATACATTCTTCCCAATATCACAAGAAAATAATGTCACTGTATCCCTCAAAATATCCAGCAACAAAGCTCCCTATCCTGCCCCCTCCCCTTGGACATATCATGATCACATAGTATATAACGAATGATAAAGGAAAATCGCTTCAAGAAAATTCATAGAATTGCTTGAAGATAATAAATAAGCAGATAAATAAATAGTATTGACACAGAGAGTCGGAAAGAATTAACATGATATCTCGT
>JAJUHH010000579.1 GCA_029267975.1 Clostridiales bacterium | reverse complement strand
GATGCAGCAGCAGCCTCGATTGAGCTAAATCCGGTATCTGTCCGTTACACGCTGACCTTTATCACAGTATTGCCCATCCTGTGTGTATATCCTTATTTCCAGAGGTTCTTTGTTAAGGGTATCATGATCGGTGCGGTGAAAGGTTAAGAGAATTTTATCCGGAGAGATCAGTAGGATCTCCCCGGTTGAAATTAAATATAGCAAAGGAGAGACAAGTTTATGAAAAAATTCAACTGGCAACGTGTAGTCGCAGTCCTTTTAGTGCTTGTTATGACATTAAGCATGACTGCCTGCGCAAAAAAAGAAACAACACAAGACAGTACAACTTCTACTGATTCAAACAAGGCAGAAGTTACTGCAACTCAAGCACCTGCAGCAGAAACAGAGCCAACCGAGGAAGAAACAACCCTGATTGGCTGGGCTGCTGATCTAGGCGACAAGGAATGGACCGGCGAGCAGGTTACCCTTAGCCTGATTTCCGAGTTTTCCCCGGATCCCTCATCCTCTACAGCATGGTTGGAGGACGAATTCAGAAAATACACTGGCATTACCTTCCAGCGTGAATCCTCAACAAACGGTAAAGTAGATACCGTTCTGGCATCAGGTGATCTGACTGACATCATTGGCTTCTCATCGGCTGAAAAGGCAGCTGCAGCAGCTGAATCCGGTCTGCTGGTTTGCCTGGATGATTACAAGGATCAGCTTCCTAATATTTATAATAATCCTCTGTTGGAAAGCGCATTAAATTATTGGAGAGATTACAGACAGGGAACTGCAGGAGCTCTGTATGTTGCACCTCTTGCTGTAGGTAATAACGATTCCACTACTGACATTCCGATGATTCGTTATGACGTATATGAGAAGATCGGTTCTCCCAAGCCGGCAAATATGGATGAGTATTTCCAGATGGTCAAGGATATGGCCGATGCTCATACTACTGCTGAAGACGGTGAGAAGGTCTATGCTCTCGTAGGATGGACCTACTGGAAGGATAGCCTTATGGGTATCAACTTCATGCCTTATTACGGATGGTTTGCACTGAGCAGTACTGTATATGCAAAGGGTGACGGCTCCAGCGTAGTAAATGTATTCGATGACTCGATCCCGATGAAGCAGTTCCTGAAGAACATGAATAGCCTGTGGAATGAAGGATACATTCATCCGGACAGCTTAACCATGGACTATGCTACAGCGAAGCCTTTGTTTGACAGCGGTCATGGTCTGTTGATCGGTGTAGAATGGATGGGTGGTAAGTACAACGATTTACATACAGACGAAACCGGTAACATGACTGTATGGGCAGAGGATTTCGAGGTTTATGTAAACTCCAGCGCTGCTGTAGGATCAACTCAGTCTCTTGGAATTGCTAAGGACTGCAAGAATCTGGATGCAGCACTGCGTTTCCTGAACTGGTATTACAGCCCCACCGCTTACAATATTATTAAGAATGGTCCTGAAGGCTACCTTTGGGAGTACACCGATGACGGAAAGCAGACCTTCACAGCGGATGGTATTGAGAAATATCGTACCAATCGTGAAGAAATCGGCAGCGGCGGTGACCTGTTCAATGCTCAGCAGTTCTTGAACGCTCAGCCTTACACCGCATTCGTTGAGAATCCTACAACTGGTCAGCCTCTGTATCATGAGTATTGGAATGCATTCTATGAGACAGAGAAGAGATGGGGACAGTTAGAGTGGAGAAGAGTAACCGGCTATACCAGAACTGTTGATATGGCAGTTGCCCTTGGCAGCAAGACCAAGTCCAGTGCATTCTCTCTCCTTCCCGCAATCGATACTTCTCTGGAAGCTTCCAAGAACGCTTTATCTGATACTTGGAATACCTATATTTACAAGCTGCTTGT
>JAJUHH010000578.1 GCA_029267975.1 Clostridiales bacterium | reverse complement strand
ATCCATGATCTTCACAATACAGGTGGGGGTACGGTAATAGCCGTCGTTCTCAAGGGCTGCGTAGGCAGCTGCCATCTCTACCGGGCTGACTCCGATGGTCAACCCCCCCAGCGCTGCTGCCGGTACGTAGTCCTGGGCACTGATACGGTTAAAATTCATATCCAGAAGATAGGATAATCCCACCACCGGAGTCAGTTCTTCAAAGAGCTGCCAGGCAACAGTATTCTTAGACAGTTCCACAGCCTTCTGCAGCTTGATCTTACCCGAATAGGTATTGTCTGAATTCTTGGGCCCACCTTCAAACTTAACATCTGTCACAGGACTATTAGGATAATAGCCCCGCTCAAAAGCAGGCGTATATACGACCAGGGGTTTGATGGAGCTGCCGGGCTGCCGATAGCTTTGATATCCCCGGTTCAGGGTGTAACCCTCCAGCTTCTGGTCCCTTCCTCCTACGATTGCCACTACCCTGCCGCTGTCATTATCGATAGAAACTGCTGCTCCCTGCATCTTATAGATGCCTTCCTCATTCTTCTCTGTGAAGGCAGATAAGGCCTGATCCACAGAATCCTGCAGTATCTTCTGCTGCTTTAGATTAATGGAGGTATAGATTCGGTATCCGCCTACATAAAGCTGCTTCTGATACATGCTATATAATTCATCATACTCTTCCTCATAAGCCTCTTTGTCTGCCTCACTGACAAACTGATTACGGAAGGTAAAGCCAGATTCCTTCATCAAGGCCCGGATTGCTGAGTAATAAGTATAGGTCTCAACATAATTTTGCTTCTCAGTCTTCTTCTGTTGGAGCTTAATCTTCTCCTTCAAGGCCGCGTCATACTCAGCCTTGGAGATATACTGTTCTTCATACAATTGCTTTAAAATACGATCCCGGCGCTTAATGGTATTGTCAAAGTTGGTCAGGGGGTTATACAGAGTGGGATTATTGGGAATGGCACAGAGAAAGACGATCTGTGACATACTTAAGCCTGAGACCCCCTCACTAAAGTATGCCTGCGCCGCTGCCTGTATCCCATAATGACCATTGGCAAAATAGATATCATTTAAATAGAACTCCAGGATATCCGTCTTGCTGTACTTCTTCTCCAGCTCCTGGGCGGCAAATATTTCTTCAATCTTACGTTCATAGGTGACTGCCTGAGTAAGGAATACATTTCTTGCCAGCTGCTGGGTAATCGTGCTGGCCCCCTGGGTGATCTCTCCCCTATGCCTGATCAGGGCTATGGCTGCCCGGATATTGGCCAGATAATCCACTCCCTTATGTTCCAGAAACTTACGGTCTTCGCTGACCACCATAGCTGAGACGGCAATTGCAGGAATGTCCTCATATTCCAGATAATAAACATCCTTCTCAGACTTAAGCTCTGAGATGATATTCCCTTCCGAGTCATATACCACACTGGTCTGGGACGCTTTAAAGGTATCCTTGCTAGATGCGGCAACCTTTTGCTTTGCATCTGCCTGCAACTGGAAGATCTGCCTTCCGTAGGCAAGATAGAAATAGAGGATTCCGCCGGCAACGGCAAGCAGAAAGACCAGGGCAAATATTTGAAGACCCAGCTTTATATTATGCCTCTTGTGCACAGATGCAGATGCCTTCTTCTTTCCTTTCTCTGTACCTTGTCTATGTTCCTTATTGCTATTTTTTTGACTCGTCCTCTGTTTTCTTTGACTGCTGACTTGATTTCTTTGCGTTCTTACATTATTATTCTTCGGCATTTCCTAATTCCTATTGTGTGATTTGTTATCAGTTAATCCGGCCTACAGCTCTACCAGGTGATAAGGCAGACCAAGCTCCTCTAAAAGCTGCTGCTCTCTCTTATGACAGGTAAAGAGTAAGGTCTGCTTT
>JAJUHH010000577.1 GCA_029267975.1 Clostridiales bacterium | reverse complement strand
TATCCAGACTTTTGGATAATTCCTTGGCCAGGGATAGGAATTCTTCCCTTACTGCTTCCTCCAAGGAATAATTATAGATCAATAACTCATCCGAACCGCTGTGGGAATAGGCGGCAGCCAGCTCAGACACCCTTATTGGGAGTTCATGTTCTGCGTCAATATAGGGGATGATTTTTTTGTAGGACATCCAAGTGTACCTCCCAAAGATAGTCGTTTCATTTATTTTTCAAAAAGGCTGACAGCCTTCTTTAAGTCAATTTGATTTTCATACAGTGCCTTGCCGATAATGGCTCCGTAGATTCCCGCTTCCTGAAGCATCTCCAGATCCTTTAGGGAGGAAACACCACCGGAGGCTATAATATTTAAACCGGTTGCCTCTGCAAGCTCTTTTGTATGTTCGATATTGGGCCCCTGCAGCATACCGTCCTTGGAAATGTCTGTATATACTATGGTCTGTACACCGTACTTTTTCATCTCCTGAGCCAGGGATATCGCATGATAGCTGCTCAGCTTCTCCCAACCTTCAATGGCTACCATCCCATCCTTGGCATCTATACCAATGACAATCCGTCTGGGACCGAAGGTGGATACGGCTTCTTTAATGAAGGCAGGATCCTTCACTGCCTTCGTACCGATGATCACCCTTTCTATTCCCAGGGAAAGCTTATTCTCAATGTCCTTAATGGTACGTATACCTCCACCCACCTGAACGGGAATAGCCAGCTCTTTAACTATACTTTGAATTACCTCATCATTAACGGAGTGCCCTACCAGGGCCCCATCCAGGTCTACAATATGGATAAAGGAAGCTCCGCAAGCTTCCCATTGTTTTGCTATTTTAAGTGGTATATCGGAATATACCAGAATATCCTGAAAACTTCCTTGTCGTAATCTGACACACTGTCCGTTTTTTATGTCAATTGCCGGAAAAAGTTTCATAAGCACCTTTGCCTTTCTACCGGAACAAACCACCGGAATTACTCTATAGATCCCTTTGTTGATAATACTCCCTGAATTCGGGGGTCAAAGCTGCAAGCCTCATCAAGCGCTTTTGCAAAGGCCTTAAAGGCAGCTTCAATAATGTGGTGGTTGTTGCCGCCATTCAGTTTTTTCATATGTAAATTCATTCCTGCACTATAGGAAATGGCATAGAAGAATTCTTTGATGAGTTCTGTCTCCATCCCACCAATGCGATCAAGGGTCAACTCGAGATCATAAGCAAGATATGGGCGTCCTGATAAATCAAGAGCACAGAGCACCAGGGTCTCATCCATGGGCAGCATAAAGGAACCATAACGTTTGATCCCCGCCTTGTCCCCCAGCGCCTGCTTTATCGCCTGGCCCAGAACAATACCGGTATCCTCCACTGTATGGTGAGCATCTACCTGCAGGTCACCCTGAACCGACAGCTTCAGATCAAAAAATCCATGCTTGGCAAAGTTCTCCAGCATATGATCAAAAAAGCCGATACCGCTGGTAATTTGTGACTTACCGCTCCCGTCCAGACAAAGCTCAAGGCTAATCTTGGTTTCCTTGGTTTCTCTTTTCACCACGGCACTTCTGCTGCTCATATCCTTCCTCCATCCCTGACCTCATTGTTTCGCCCAATGATGATATAATTATACAATAAGTGAAACAAATGTCAAACTATTTAACCTTATTTGCACCTAATCAATCTGATCAATATACCTGATCAATCTATATGATTTACCTTCAAATCATATTTATTTATCCTCAAATCTCACAGCAATGGAATTGGCATGGGCTGTGAGACCCTCGGATTTTGCAAAGGTTTCAATATCCGTATGAATTGCCTCCAGAGCCTCTCTGGAATAAGAAATGATACTGGATTTCTTGATAAAATCATCCACGCCTA
>JAJUHH010000576.1 GCA_029267975.1 Clostridiales bacterium | reverse complement strand
CTTTTAAGTCGGATATTTTGATCAGTTCATTGGCAGCACTTCGGTAGAGCAAGCCATTCCCGTCCCGTGACAAGACAATATCCCTGGTGTCTGCGGCGATACCAAGGTTAATACTCTTATAATCCGGATCGATCATACAAATATCCAAGGAGCTATTGTAAAGCAACTTATACCGAAAGGAGGAGATGCCAAATCGATTTATACCCGTCATCATCTGCCAATCAGCACTCTTATCAGGCATGAGAAAGGAAACAATATGACCTGCATCAAGTTTTTTGGGCTGTCCCCCATTACTACTGATATAATAATCCCCCGAATTCTGAAAGATAAGTTCCGACAGGTCGGCGTTGGCATAGATGGGTAGGCTGGTACGATCTGATAAGAGGCTACTCCTGCCCTCTCGTTCAACATAGATACATTCCGACCCACCATCCGTATATTCAATATAGTAAATGCACCTTCCATCCTGGGTTGAAGCCAGTATAATCCTCTCGTCGTCATATAAAACCGGTTTCCCGCCATCCTTCATGATATAGGTTTGAAAAATCGGTTTATTGCCCTCCATCACCATGGCTCCATCAGCCGCAACCTCATAGGTGACATAGGTTATCATCTTGGCACCCTGGGAGACATTCAGCACCGCATAGTTTACCCCTTCCCGGTTGTCAATTAAGGTCTCCTTCTTACTCAACACATCATACAGATATAAATAGTTCTTATTCAGGCCACCTCTCTTCGTATAGAGAATATATTTCCCATCCTCCGATAAAGTGCCCTGTCTTGCAAGACCATGAAAGTCATTCACTGTATTCTTATTTATAAAGGTTATGTAGGGCCAAGAGGAACTGTTCAGCAGTACTGCCGTATGATCCAAGCTATAACCTGAGATCTGCATATATTGGTCCAGCTTAGCCAACATATTTCCCTGGGCATCAAAAACATAGGTTTTCTGATTGTCCATGTCTGCAAGAATCTCAATCGCATCCTTGGAAATATAACGATAAGCTGCACTTGGTCTGTAATTACCCAAAAACAGATACAGGCAGGCTATAATAAGCAGGCCTGCCAGCAAACCAAGGTAAGGAACTCTAAATTTGGTCCTGCCTGCTTCCTGGGGCTGAGACTCCTCTATATTCTGATTGAGGCCCTGATACATATAATTTATTAAGCATTGATGTTGATCGTCCTTTTTTTCCTCGCCAACCGGTGACAGGCTTCCCGTTACATAGGCACTCTCATATTCTGAATCCGGCCTTGAAAATCCAAGCTCCTCATTCTCTGACATACTCCATCCTCCCCTTTGATCATGTATTGGTTCTTGCTGGCTTATGTTAGTAATCTTTTCCTATTTAAGGTCTTTGTACTAGATTATAGCCGGATGAAAAAAATATGTCAAATTTACTTTCTTTAGTATATTTATATGAAATGATCGGATTCCATAAAATTTCTGTAATCAAAAACAGAAAGAATCCCAAGTCTTGCAACCTGGGATTCTTTCTATCATTCTGTGAGGAGATCTATTCAATAGTGGTAATATCTGTACCAAACCATTTTTCAGAAATCTCGGCTACCTTTCCTTCTGCCTTAAGATCACTGAGGGCTTTATTTACCGCATCGCGAAGGGCTATGTCACCTTTGCGAAAACCAATTGCATACTCATCTGCCAGAAGTGTCTCACTGAGCACCTTATAATCCTTACCAAGCTCAGTAATCATATAATTAGCCATAACCGTATCCATAAGCACTGCATCGGAATTGCCTGTCTCCAGATCCATTAGCGCCATGTCATATTTTTCAAAGGGATTGATCTGTCATATCGATTCAAGAAATGCCTTATTCTCCTCTGCATTGAGTGACTCTTCTGCTGTGGAGCCACCT
>JAJUHH010000575.1 GCA_029267975.1 Clostridiales bacterium | reverse complement strand
CCTACCATGAAGGTTCGTAAACGTGAGATGGCGCTAGATGACCTGAAGGAAAAGATGACGAAAAGAGGTGTTCGCGAATTGGGTAAGGATATAAAGGAAGAAGTAAGCGGGACAATCAAAAATTATCTCAGCGGTGTCTTACGGGCAATTTTAGTGGGATTGCTGGTTTTGGCTCAATTTGCAATGATCATTTATCTGTCTTATATACTGCAGGAATATACCATCTATCTATATTCCGGAATCCAGCTTCTAAGTATAATCATTGTAATTGCGCTGGTAAATGACAGCCGCAATGCTTCCTATAAAATCAGCTGGATCTGTATTATTGCTGCCCTGCCGATTACCGGTCATATTATGTTTGTTTTATGGGGCAATAGAAGAAGACGTAAAATTGATAAGATTATTTTAAATAAGCTTCGCCGAGGGGCGCAATTCTTAGAGTGCAAGGAGGATACCATGAAGGAGTTTTCAAGCAGGTATCCTACCAAAAGCAGGATGGCCCATTACCTGGAAGCCAATGGATTCCCCTTGTTTAAAAATAACAAGATTGACTATTACCCCATGGGGGAGGATGCTTTTGAAGCTATTTTTGCTGAGATTGAGGCAGCCCAGCATTTTATTCTCATAAACTTCTTTATTGTTGGGGAAGGTGTCCTGTGGAACCGGATGCATGAAGTACTCCTTCAAAAGATTCGTCAGGGAGTGAAGGTTATGTTCCTGTATGATGATTTTGGAGCAATTCTTAGAACTCCGGCGAATTTCAGGCGGATACTGGAGGCAGAAGGCTTTGAGGTAAGAGTATTTAACCCTGTCACAAAATATACCGATAAATTATATATGAATTACCGCTCCCATCAGAAGATTATTGTGATCGATGGTAATGTAGGCTTTACCGGAGGAATGAATCTGGCAGATGAATATGTGAATCTGGTACAGCGCTTTGGGGTTTGGAAGGATAATGCGGTTCGCATCGAGGGGGAGGCAGTCTGGGGTCTTACGGTAACCTTCCTTCAGATGTGGGAAGTATCCGGCAATGATAAGCCCATGGATTACAGTCCCTTCCGTCCTACGAAAACATTTCCGGAAAATAAGGTGTTCTGTCAGGTGTTTTCAGACGGACCGGCTAATAACCCACGCAATCCGGCAGAGAATATCTACAAGCAAACGATCCATTATGCCAAGAAGATATTGTACATTACAACCCCTTATCTTATAATTGAGGATGATATGAGGGAGGCGCTGGTAGTAGCTGCCTCCAGTGGTATTGATGTCAGAATTATTACCCCTTTTATACCGGATAAGAAGAATGTCAAGGTACTCACGAACTATAATTACGGAAGACTCCTGGAAGGTGGTGTGCGTATCTTTGAATACACCCCGGGATTTATACATGCGAAGACCATTATCAATGAGGATGCAGGTATTGTAGGTACAGTCAATATGGACTATCGCAGCTTCCATTTGCATTATGAATGCGGTGTCTGGATCTGTGATAAACCGACGGTTGAAGTAATTAAGGAGGATTTACTTAAGACCATGGAGCAGTGCCATGAGGTGACCTTAGAGGAATGGAAGAATCGTCCCTTCACCATGAAGCTGCAGCAGATGTTCTTAAATTTGTTCTCAACCTTGATGTAAGAAAAAGGAGGGCCCATGTACACGAATGTATGCAAACACTGCCACAAGATATTTAAATCACGGTTAAAAGCCTATTCCTGTGAGGCCTGTAGGAAGGTGGACGAGGATCATTTTGATGATATCGAAAGCTATCTGAAGGAGTATCCCAACAGTAATGCGCTTCAGATCTCAGAAGCGCTGGGAATTACAGCCTTTGAGGTTCTGAACTACCTTAAGGAAGGAAGACTGAATATCTCCAGGGG
>JAJUHH010000574.1 GCA_029267975.1 Clostridiales bacterium | reverse complement strand
ATAGTCCGAGGATGCCTGATCGATCATATAGCGTCTTACCCAGATTACAAGACCGGAAACAGAAAGCAAGCCCAGAATGACTGTGGGTAAAATATAGGAGCGAATGTCCTGTCCACCCAATACCGGGAAATCTGCAGGCAGGCCAAATAACTTATTTCCAATAAAACGGAAGAGATAAATAAAGGCCAAGCTTGGAACGGATATCAAAACTGTCACCACAGCAACACCAATACGATCGCCCCACTGCCCTTTATGTCTTGCCATAAATACAGCAGCAGATATACCGATGGCATAAGTAATGAATAAAGCACAAACCCCCATTCTCAGCGAGACTTGAGCCATGGAAGGATCCTGATAAAGATTGCTGGTCAGTGTATAGTTATCATTAAAGCGCTCTCTCTGCAGACGATCAATCTTAGACGTTTGCTGATATTGTCTGGAATAAATATCGATGGCAGAGTTTTCTGTCTTTCCTGTTTCAAAGGTTATCTCACGAGAAGCAGTCTTACCCTGTCCACTGAAGATAACATCCATCACATCTCTGCCCTGGAAAGTCGGATAGGACACTCCCAGATTCAGTTTGATGAAATTCTGGTGGATAAAAGGAAATGTTTTGTTAAAATATATCAGATATTTATGCTGAGTACCGGAACCGGTCAAGGTAAATCCGGCTTCCGGGGTATTTTCAAAACGAATATACCTTGGCAGATCAGGATTTTCCGGATCCTGAACCTTCCAGGGGTGATCTATCTCAATAATATTTGAATAAAAACGTGCTACACGTTGTATCACGGGTATTTCTCGAGTTGCATAATAAGTCTTGGCAACGGGCAATTGATGGAGTTCCCAACCATCCTTTTTGTTCTCTTCTGCCCATTCCAGTATAGCGGCTTCATTCTCACCTTCCATAATGGCGAGGAATTCCTCACCTTCTGTCTTACCGGTAATCCGCTGAGCGATTTCATCGAGCTGTATATAGTCAATATAGCCCATCTTGCGGAAAACGGTGTTCTCATAATTTGTCCGTTTATCTGGATCTCCCTGTAAACGGCTGTATGTCGTATCCCCAATAAAAATACTGTTTCTTGGAACCAAAGTAAAGATCATCGCATAAGCAATTGTTGTCACCAATACGATACTGATCAGGGATCGTATTACTCTAAAGAATATATATCTCTTCACATTTTCCCTCCTGCCATAACAGGAAAGGGGTTAGTATCTAACCCCTTTCCTGTTAGTTTATTTATAGGTTAATTTCTTAATAGACTTACCTATCGGCTACTTAACTGCCGCACGAGCTGCATCCCACGCGCTCTTAGCTGCATCATATTGCTCCTGTGTTACCGCATCTGCCTGCAGTTTCACATACTTAAACTTGCGGTATGCGATACCAGACCAGCCGTAAGGTGCTGTAAATGGTGTAACCTTTGTTACACGAGGACGTCCGCCGTTGCTGTAGATCGGGATCTGAAGAACATTGTTCAGCAACCATGCTTCTGCATCTGCGTAAGCTGTATAACGCTCATCCATTTTACTCTCATCGTTGATAACAGAAGCCTTATCCAGAAGTGCATCATATTCGGTCAGCTTCAGAGCAGCCTTTGCCTCTACGCTGGAGTCTTCTCCTTCGATCAGATCTGTACCATTCAGACCAAGAGTGGACAGCATATCACCTGTACGGGAATTATAGATATTCAGGTAAGTAGCAGGGTCATCATAGTCAGGGCCCCAACCGGAAGCAGTTGAGATATCAAAGTCGCTGGCAGCACCTGTGGTTGCATAATAGGTTGCACCGTAGAAAGCATCCTGAGGAAGTAACTGGATATCGATTATAACATTATCAGTACCTAATGCATTCTCTACGGACTGCTTTAAGGACTTCGCCTGGTT
>JAJUHH010000573.1 GCA_029267975.1 Clostridiales bacterium | reverse complement strand
AATAAGATATTCTTTCTCAGCATCGTGTTTGTCACCCAACATCCCAATCACCCTGGTCATGCCTGAGAGAGTCCAGCCATTGCCCACACCCCAGTGATCAGCCCTGCCAAATTCCTTCTTTCCATCATGCCAGATATGGGATAACAGCTTTGCTTCCCGATCATATAAGTAATTGCGGAAGCCCTTAATCTGCTTCATGGCTTCCTCCACATCACCATATCTGCATAAAAAAGGTGGTGCCATATAATAGGAATCCACCCAGATCTGTTCCTTCCCCCATTCACCATCAAAGTGATGAAGTACTCCATCCTTTGTCCTGGGGGCTTTATATTTTAGATATTCGTAGAGCTTACGGGCAGCTTCAGTGAGCGCTGGGGATTGTGTATGGTTTGCTGCTTCAATGAGTGCTTCCCCGATTGCAGCCGGATCGGTTACCGATTCATTATGGATCATAACACCAACACGGCCATCTTCTGCATTACGCATCACGGCGGCCTCACATAAGCGAACCAGCTCATCCGTTCGTCCCTCAAGCTCAAGGATTGCCTGCGCTGCACAGCCCTGTTCCCACTGGAAGCGCTGGATGCACAGCATGGCCGATTTTACTTTTTGAATAATTTCCGGATTGGATTTTACACCCATATGCCTGCTCCCCTTCTACCATGATATATTCTTCTGTTCTAACGTATCCTGAAAGGAATTATTGATGATACGAATTGCTTTATGACAGGTCTCTATTTCTACAGTGTCATAGATGCCGCCAAATTCTCCATCCAGGGTCCACTCCAGCTTCTCAGCGCTGATGCTCAGCTTCGGAGTCTGAATATAATACATATAATTCTCATTGATCCTATAATTTATCAAAGAGCTGATGATCAACTGCAGATCAATCAGGTTCTTTGGCATTTTAATCAGAAGCAGCTCCAGCAGACCGTCATTTAAGCTGGTTTTATCGGAATTTAAATTCTTAAAGCCTCCAATATAGAGAGAATTCGTAACCAGTCCCACTAAGAAATCTTCTTCGATCACCTGATCATTGTACTGTACCCGGACATGCTTGGGCTTTAACTCAGACAGCTTTTTAATTCCCTCCAGATAATAAGCCAAATGTCCGATGACATTCTTATTCTTCTGGGAGGTAGTGTAAGATATGTCAGTAAAGGCACCAAAGGCAGCAACATAGATAAAGTATTTATCATTCAATTTACCGATATCCATTTGATACGGCCGACCGGTCTGTACCGCTCTCACTGCCTGCATGATATCGCGGCTGATCTTAAAGCTGTGCCCAACATCATTCATAGAACCGGCGGGTATCAGCCCGATGGGTACGGATCTGCCTGATTCAAGCATACCACAGACAATCTCATTCAGAGTTCCATCGCCTCCTGCGCACAGGAGAAGGTCATAATGTTCGGAATAGTCCTTCAGGAATGCGGTGGCATCTCCCTTATGCTGGGTGGGATATACTTCCATCTGATATCCATGCTTAACAAAGGAATCAACAATATCGAATAATTTGTTCTTCACTTTGCCTCTGCCTGCAGTGGGATTGAAAATAAACAATATCTTCTTCATAAATTGCCTCCGATAGGTTGCATTGACAATTAATTCACAATTCTGAAGCTCTGTAGTCTTTTTGTATTCTTTCCGTATTCTTTAAGAAGATAACTTTGCTTAACTAACATTGCTTGTGGCTACTTTTAACTAAGGGACATTTTATGTTACTGTGAACTAGTCATCTTTATATTATATTTTTCCGTATATAAAATCAATATCACTATCTTTATATAAGGGTGCTTTCTCATCCTTCTCTGAGAGAATTGGATTGGTAATGCCCCAATCCACACCAAGCTCAGGATCATTCCATAAAATAGAACGGTCTGCCTCTTTATTGTAGAGATTATCTACCTT
>JAJUHH010000572.1 GCA_029267975.1 Clostridiales bacterium | reverse complement strand
GATGTTATAATTATCGATAAGAATCCGGAGGCCTTACGCAGAGCAAGTGAATATTTAGATGTCATATGTATTAAAGGGAATGGCGTCAGTACTAGTATTCTGTTGGAAGCCGGTGTAAAGGATGCGGATCTTTTAATTGCTGCTACCAGCAGCGATGAGATGAATATGGTTTGCTGTCTGACAGCCAAAAAGCTAGGGGCAATGCATACAATTGCACGAATACGGGATCCTGAGTATGCGAATGAGCTTTCCATCCTGAAAGCTGACTTAGGGTTGGATCTGGTAATCAATCCGGAGCAGGCTGTGGCAGGAGAGATCGCCAGACTGGTGAAATTTCCCCCTGCTTTAAATGTGGATACCTTTGCAAAAGGCCGCGTTGAAATGGTCGAAATTAAAATAAGCAGTGATATGTCAATCATCAATAGAAGTATCCAGGAGATATCCAAAAAATACTCCTCCTCTATTCTGATCGGAGGCGTATTGCGGGAGGATGAGATTATCATTCCTAAGGGTGATCTTATCATTAGGGAAAATGATGTGATTTACCTCATTGGGTATCCCGCCAGGGTGTTCCAATTCTGCCGTCAGATTGGTATGCAGATCCACAAGATTAAGAGTGTTATGATCACCGGTGGAGGCCGAATTGCATACTATCTTGCAAAATATCTGGACGAAATGGATATCAAGACAAAAATTATTGAGATTAACCGTGAACGCTGTGTGGAATTGACGGAGCTTCTCCCGAATGCTTTGATTATTCATGGGGATGGTACCGATGAGAGTATCCTGCTCTCTGAAAATTTAAGAGATATGGGAGCCTTTGTGTCCCTGACCGGCAGGGATGAGGAGAATCTGATCTCTGCCTTACTTGCGAAGCAATATGGGGTTAATAAGGTGGTAGCGAAGATCAACCGGATGAATTATTTTACCGTAGTAAAGAATATGGGGCTAGATAATGTGGTAAGTCCAAAGGCCATCACAACCGATTATATACTGCAGTATGTTAGGGGAATGCAAAATGCCATGGGTAATACGGTGGAAGCCTTATACAGAATTATGGGAGATCGGGTGGAAGCCATAGAGCTGACTGCAGATGAGAATACGGAAATACTTGAGATACCCTTAAAGAAGCTAAATATATTAAAAGGCATTTTGATTGCTGCCATTGTAAGAAAGAATGAAATCATTATCCCTCATGGAAATGATGTGATAAAGCTGTATGACAGCGTTATCCTGATTTCTAAAGATAAAAAGCTGTCGGATTTAAATGGAATTGTTGCACCGGGAGATATCCTATGAATTACAGAATGATATTGAAAAGTATCGGATCACTTTTATGTGTAGAAGCGGCATGTATGTTGCCTTCCCTGCTGGTATCAATCATCAGCCGTCAAGAGGATTCTTTTGACTTCTTATGGTCTATTGTAATAACAGCATTAGTGGGATTAGTATTAAGACTGATAAAATCTAAAACCACAGATATCTATGGTCGGGACGGCTTTGCTATCGTGGCGCTGGGATGGATAATGGTATCCATCTTTGGAGCCCTTCCCTTTATCTTCAGCAGCTCGATTCCTTCT
Source organism: Clostridiales bacterium (assembly GCA_029267975.1). Taxonomy (GTDB): domain Bacteria; phylum Bacillota; class Clostridia; order Lachnospirales; family Lachnospiraceae; genus Mobilitalea. Next base: position 339 of record JAJUHH010000572.1, on the reverse strand, counting down.
TTGGTTGATGCCTTCTTTGAATCTGTATCCGGTTTTAGTGCTACAGGAGCAACAATTTTAAGTGATATACAAGAACTTCCCAAAGGAATTCTGTTTTGGCGAAGTTTTACCCATTGGATCGGTGGTATGGGAATTCTTTTGATGATGATAGCCGTCCTGCCCTCTGTGAAGGCCAATACCTTACACATTCTGAAGGCGGAGACACCCGGACCAACCCCAGGTAAGATGGTGCCAAAGATCGGACAAACAGCAAAGATATTATATACCATTTATGTTGTCCTCACGGCCATTGAGGTGATTTTCCTGATGGCAGGAGGAATGTCCTTTTATGATGCCTTG
>JAJUHH010000571.1 GCA_029267975.1 Clostridiales bacterium | reverse complement strand
GGATAACAATAAAAATCGCATGAAAGACAGAGAAAAAAGCAATCCCGAACTGCGGAAGATGAAACCGAAAGAAAACTCAGACCATGGAATTGTCCATGGACAGATCCTGGGCGTTCATGAAGCAAAGCACGAGAAGAGCAGAACCGAAAAACAGCATGATTCATAATGACCCGAATCTATATTATCATGTAATCCGTAAAATAAGAGGCTGTTTTGTTACGTAAGTGATGAAGGAAGGGAGAATAACATGTAATCCCACAGGATAATCTCAGGAAATGAGATTATCCTGTTCGCGAGCGCGTTCGCATATACGCAAGCAAGCTTGCATTTGCTCACTTTGCTTTCGCGCAAATGCACTGTTTGCCGAACAGCTTATTGATTTTGCTATGCCCTGAAACAAACATTTATGTTTGATTGATGGCATACAAAATCAATAAGATGTCCGGCAATCTGTGTGTGGGGATACATGTTATTCTCCCTTCCATTTTTTATATCTTACATATAAAACAGCCTCTTTTGCTTCCCCACTACAAGACCTTGACCCATTAGGAAGCTGCTGTTTTGCGCACTCTTTATCCTACCAGGGCGAAGTATCCCACTACGATTGCTCCCAGAATAATGCGGTACCAGCCAAAGGCCTTGAAATCATTGCGCTTAATAAAGCTCATCAGAAATCGGATTGCTATGACGGATACCACAAAAGCTACCGCCATACCGGTAAGCAGGATTGCTACCTCCATGTCTGTAAAATCAAGGCCGAACTTTACCAGCTTTAAGGCGCTGGCACCAAACATAATCGGAATGGATAAGAAGAAGGAATATTCCGCTGCAATGTAACGTGAGCTTCCAAGTAAGATTGCACCTAAAATGGTAGCTCCCGAACGCGAGGTTCCCGGGATGAGTGCCAGGATCTGAAACAAACCGATGAATAATGCTGTCTGGTAGGTCAGTTCGTTAAAGTTATTGATCTTTGCTGCCTTACCCTTATTTCGGTTCTCCACGATGATAAAGAGAATACCATAGATGATCAGGGTTAATGCAACTGTCTGGTAATTATAAAAGTGCTCATCCAGCCAATCATCAAATAACACTCCCAGTATTCCTGCAGGGATACAGCCAACCAACACCTTATACCAGATACTCATGGCAGCCAGTTTTTCTTCCTTTGACTTGCTTGGCGCAAGAGGATTTAGTTTATTGAAATAAAGGATGACAACCGCCAGTATTGCCCCAAGCTGAATAACCACCCGAAACATTTCCATAAATTCCTCCGAAGTATTCAACTTAAAGAACTCTTCAGCCAGTATCATATGTCCGGTGCTGCTGATGGGCAGCCACTCGGTAATTCCCTCAATCACTCCCAGTATGAATGCTTTGAATAATTCAATTAACATATTTTAATACCCACGCCTTTCCCTTTTCCTATTTCATCCTACGGATTTCATTATATTGGATTATTTCTCCTGAGTCAAAGTAAATCCAATATAATCTCAAACGTTTCTTACTGATTTTTTCTTCACTTTTCGCATTTTTCTTATCGATCATCCTACGGAGCACTATATTCAAAGAGGCAGCGGAAAGCTTCCGCTGCCTCTTGTAGGGTATTATAAATCAAACACCTCTAATTCGATTTTCAAAACAACCATCCCCTTTCTATCGAAATTGACCGGTCAACTGTATTATCTCACAGCCCGACGGGAAATTGTAGGCGTAAAATAATTAAAACTGTTTTTTCCGGTAAATGATTTTTCGTATCGTCTCTTCTCCAAGATGGAAACGGTCCGCCAGGGTCTCAATTGATTCACCCTGTTCATATAAGCTGATTATTCTTTCGTTTCTTCGATCGATAATCTGGCGTGTGCCATTCTTCTGGCCCCAGCCTGCTTTATTGCCCTTCTTAGGAATATAGAGGAGTCCTCCGT
>JAJUHH010000570.1 GCA_029267975.1 Clostridiales bacterium | reverse complement strand
TGCAATTACTGCTCAGGCACAAAGAATACTGGAATATCTCTTACAGGATGACATTAAGGTTGGTAAAGTGGAATTTCGTGTGATCGATGGCTTGACCATTGAGCGCAGAGCTGTCGAGCAAGCTGCAATTCCGGCTGCTGTCCTGGAGGAGTTAAAGAAATGTCACGTAATTCTGAAAGGACCCACCACAACACCTAGAAAGGGCGATCCCTGGCCCAATGTGGAGAGCGCTAATGTGGCAATGAGAAAGGAGCTTGATCTCTTTGCTAATGTGAGACCGGTTCGTATTCCGGAGCAGGGAATTGACTGGACCTTCTATCGTGAGAACACAGAGGGTGCTTATGCGGTAGGCAGTAAAGGGGTTCATGTAACCGAGGATCTTGGGGTAGACTTTACCATAGTAACCACCCAGGGCTGTGAGCGGATTATTCGTGCGGCATTTGAATTTGCCAGAGCAAACGGCAAGAGCAGAGTGACAGCAGTAACCAAAGCGAATATTATAAAGACAACCGATGGTAAATTCCTGGATATTTTCCGTGAAATTGCAAAGGAATATCCGGAGATTACTGCGGATGACTGGTATATCGATATCATGACTGCAAAGCTTGTGGATGAGAAGAGGAGAAAGGACTTCCAGGTCCTGGTGCTTCCGAATCTCTACGGTGATATCCTGACAGATGAAGCTGCCGAGTTCCAGGGCGGCGTCGGTACGGCAGGAAGTGCCAATATTGGCAAGCGGTATGCTATGTTTGAGGCAATTCATGGATCTGCACCCCGAATGGTGGAAGAGGGCAGAGATATCTATGCGGATCCTTGCAGTATGATCCGTGCCGGAGCAATGCTGCTGGCTCATGTAGGGTATAAGACTGAGGCAGATAAGCTATACCGGGCACTTGATATCTGCACAGTGACCGAGAAGAAGCTTGTGATCACAGGCAGAGCAACCGGTGCCACCGGGGCTGCTTTTGCGGATTATATTATGGAAACCATAGAAAAGTTAGATTAATCATGCAGTTTTCATCTTCTTAATTCATCAAAGATTCCTCAACTAAGATAAATAAGGAGGGAATTCCTTGGAGGAGTTTGATCTTCATAAAGAGGTGACCGACAAATATTCCTTGCGTGGGCGAGTATTTAATAAGTTACGCGAGGATATTCTGGCCGGTGTCTATCAGGAAAATGAAGAACTAAAGGAGAGTACCATTGGTCTTGAGCTTGGCGTCAGCCGTACTCCTGTCAGAGAAGCGCTAAGACAGTTGGAACTTGAGGGACTGGTTACGATGATTCCCAATAAGGGAGCTTATGTAACCGGTATTACACAGAAGGATATTCATGATATTTATGTAATCCGCTCATATCTGGAAGGCTTATGTGCCAAATGGGCTTGTGAACATATCACAGAAGCTCAGATTGAAGCCCTGGAAGAGATCTTATATCTATCTGATTTTCATGCGCGTCGGAGTCACTATGATCAGCTGGTAGAGTTGGATAATAAGTTTCATGAATTGATTTACAAGGCTTCGGGAAGTAAAATCCTGGAGCATGTATTGTCGGATTTCCACCACTATGTGGAGAGAGTCCGTAAGATTACTCTGGCAATGCCAAGCCGTGCAACCAAATCCAGTCAGGAGCATGCAGCAATTGTGGATGCAATTCGTAAGCGTGATGGGGAACTGGCAGAAGCCCTTGCTCATGAGCATATCATTAATACAATAAAGAACATCAGTGAACAAGGGCTCTAGGAATCTTTTGATTTCTTATCCCTGGAATCACTCCCCGACCAGACCGTCGCCATCATTATCTGTCATATATTGATACAACCAATGGGTTGAATCAATGGGCATGTCATAGCCGGCAGCCTTTGCTTCGGCGATGGTTACGATCCCATTACCATTGGTATCAACCTTTGCCAATTCTTCAGCT
>JAJUHH010000569.1 GCA_029267975.1 Clostridiales bacterium | reverse complement strand
GCCATATACCTCCATACATTTGGAGTATTAAATTGCTCTAGTGGTATATTATAGTATTCTTCCCACACTGTCCTAAAATCCATAGAGACATTAAAAGTAGATCTTATTTTTAAGCTTTTCTCCAAAGATACAGTCTTCTGTTTCCATATCTCTGCGCCACCTTCTTCAGTTCCAATAAACCAAACTCTTCCTCCAATATTTCCATATCCCAGCCAATTATACAAGCATGAATCTATTATAGATTTTGATACCAACAACTTACCCCCATTACCTAGTTTTTAGCGTCCATCTGGCGTATTTTTGTTTGATGCTTTCAATATTAGCCATTACCACAACTCCCCTTCGACTTAATTATATGTTTTATTGCACATATTACCATCACCCATATATTACCATGACATGAATTAAAATAAAATAGCTTCTTACATCAAAAACAGAGAGATATCAAAAGTATCTCTCTGTCAATTCGAAGCATCAAATAATAGTTATAATTAAATCTCAATTAATGAATAAGATCTTCATTTTCTACAAGCTATTCAGGAAATAACATAAATAAACCCTCAATCCTTTCCTTCCCTATTCAACCGTCACCGACTTAGCCAGATTTCTCGGCTGGTCTACGTTAAAGCCTCGGTGCAGGCAGGAGTAATAAGCCAGCAGCTGCAATACCACTGCTGCCGTAAAGGGTGTAAAGTAGTCTGAGGTCTTGGGCAGGGTAATATGATAATCATAGGCAGAAGCCTCAACCTTGGCTTCTCCGTTGGTGATCATCACAACAAAGGCTCCCCTGGCGCGAACCTCTCTCACATTGGAAACCATCTTGGTAAATACTCTGTCCTGGGTTGCCAGTGCCACTACCGGTACTCCCTCAGTCACCAATGATTAGGTACCATGCTTTAATTCTCCGGCTGCATAAGCCTCGGAGTGAATATAGCTGATCTCCTTTAATTTAATGGAACCCTCCCAGCAAAGAGCATAATCTAATCCACGACCGATGAAGAAAAGATCCTCTTTATCCACAAGATTCTTACAGATATCATCAACTGTCTTATCATAGGTCAGGGTCTGCTCCACAGCAGGGATGATCTCCTTTAATTCCTTAATATATTCCACGCACTCCTCTGTCGTAATCTTCTTACGAATGAGTGCGAACTTAAATGCCAATAAATACAGACAAGCCAGCTGGGCTGTATAAGCCTTGGTACTTGCTACCGCAATTTCGGGGCCGGCATGGGTATATAATACATAGTCACTTTCTCTGGCAATGGTAGAACCCTTTACATTTACGATAGACAGGGTGCTTGCTCCAGCCTCTTTGGCAATCCTGAGAGCTGCCAGGGTATCTGCTGTCTCCCCGGACTGGGATATTAATATAACCAGGGTATTCTGATCCATAATCGGATCCTGATAGCGGAACTCCGATGCAATATCCACTTCTACTGGGATACGGATCAGCTTCTCAATCATAGCCTTACCAACGAGACCCGCATGCATAGCGGTTCCGCAAGCGGTAATGATCACTCGGTTCACCTTCTCAAATATTTCATCCGGTATATGGTCAACGCCAAAATCCGGAATACCGTTATCCATAATCCTTGGAAGAATGGTGGAACGGATGGACTCCGGCTGTTCATAGATTTCCTTCAGCATAAAGTGAGGATATCCGTTCTTCTGGGCAGCCGTAACATCCCAGGTTACATGAAGCAGCTCAGGCTCCACAGGCTGATTATGAAAGTCAATGACCCTTATTCCTTCCTTGGTCAATCTGGCAATATGGCGCTCCGGCAGGACAAAATAATCCTTAGAATAATCCATTAAGGCTACCAGGTCCGAGGCGATCATAGATCCGTCCTTACCGCTGCAGGCTACCAGAGGACTGGCATTTCGAAGGGAGTAGATTACCTCCGGCTCATCTGCAAACATAATACAGAAAG
>JAJUHH010000568.1 GCA_029267975.1 Clostridiales bacterium | reverse complement strand
ATCAGATAACCTCCGGTCATGCCAACCAGTGACCCAAGACCTCCCTTAAAGCCTGCAAATACCGGAAGACCAAATGCACCCAGTAAAAGGTAAACCAGGACAGAAAGAAGTGCATTACGAGGGCTTAAGAGGGCACCCGTAAGAAAGATGGCAAATAAGCCAAGAGTAAAGGGAATCGGCTGTATGGGGATAGAGATCTGGGACAGGACACAGATAACTGCGGTAAACATGGCGATGACCACCAGATCCCTGGTGCTTATTCTTCTTGCTTTGTTTGATACAGTATTTACATTATCCATAATTATGTGCTTGTATCAGCCAGTGAAATAGGGGCTGATGCAATTTCCTTTCTAATGGGATGAGTTAATAAGGAATAAATCATATGTTCTGAGCGTTCAATATTGTTTTGCAATTTCTTAGCGTACTGCCATTACTTACACAATTAACATTTCATAATTTACATTCCATAATTACTCTGATGCTTTCTCACGGTTCGTCATCCTTACGCTTACTTCCCCGGAGCTTAAGGGCTCTATGCTGTGATCCTCATATTGCACCACTAGCCTTGCCTTGTCATCAAGGTAAATTGCTTTGGCAGCAAGGGTCTGGCTCCCTTTCAGAACCAGAATATCCTTCCCGATCAGGAAGGAGCGCTTGCGGTATTCCTCCAGATATTTCTTCTCCGTCAGGCTATGCATACATTCTGACAGATTATTCAGCACTTCAGCTACCAGGAGAGAGCTGGTTCTGGCATCCTCCGGCTTCTGGCCGAAGATGGAACCTGCTACCTGGGAGATGTCCTCCGGAAAGTCCTGGGTTGCGATATTGATTCCGATACCAACCACAGCATACTCCAGTCCTCCGCTTTCAAAGTTGATGGAAGCCTCCGTCAGGATACCGCATACCTTCTTTCCGGCAACAAAAATGTCATTGACCCACTTGATTTCAGCCTTTACCTGAGCAACGGTCTCGATGGCTTTGGCTACTGCAACTGCTGCAGCGGTAGTAATCATCAGGGAATCCTCCAGATTGAGCTTGGGTCTTAAAATTACCGTGAAGTAGATACCGGAGGAATTAGGAGAGTAGAAGCTTCGGCCCATACGGCCCCGGCCCTGGGTCTGCTCCCTGGCAATAATCACAGTACCTTCCTTCGCTCCCTGAGCAGCCAGCTCCTTGGCAATACTGTTGGTGGAAGTGACACTTTGTCTCACGTCCAGTATAAATTCACATGCGGCAGCTCTCAGATGCAAGGCAATGCTTTCCGCTGTCACAATATCGTTCTGCGGCAGCAGGGTATAGCCACGGTTGGTTACCGCTTCAATCCGGTGACCGTCCTTTTGTAAGGCCTTGATAGCCTTCCAGATGGCACTGCGGGTGACAAAGAGTTCAGCGGCAAGCTTAGAGCCGTTCACCGCCTTCCCTCTGTTTTCTTCCAAAATACTTAGTACCTGATGCTTCAATTCCATAATATAAAACCTCATTTTGCGCGCAATTTAATTCTGTCTTACACTAAGAAGACAGAAGCTTATCCCATAGGATGGATTTAGTATACCATAGCCTTGTTAATTGTCAACCCACGATGGATAAAGAGTCGACAATTGAATTTGAATCTCATAAGCCTTCATAATAAAACGAGACCCCAGTCTGATGATAAGGGTCTCGTTTTATATTCAAATTGCATATTCAAATCCTGGGTTAACTAATGCAATATTAATCAAGGGCTACATCGATATAGTTATTATAATAATCTTCGATCAAGCGGTCCAAATATGCGGTATTCTGAGGACCAAATTCGGCCAGAAGCAGTTCTTTGACAGTCTCTGTCAGTTTTATATAATATAATTCCTGGGACAGATTGTCCTGATGAAGTTCCTCCAGGAACTTTTCTGTCAAATGCTCCTTTAACCAATCGTTAATCTGCTCGGTCAGTTTATT
>JAJUHH010000567.1 GCA_029267975.1 Clostridiales bacterium | reverse complement strand
TACCTTGATAATAGATCTAATATTTACTTCTTATTACTTTAACACACATTAACTGGTATCACAATACATGAGAAAGATGCTTTCTATATATTGTAAAATTATTGTTTGAGAAATTATAGTCTGGAAAGAACGATATCAGAATGTATGGCATCTGATGCTTTGTATTTGGCATCTGATGCCTTTTTTATTGAATAAATTTGGAAGGATTATTATAATCAAGGTAATACAGCAGGAAAAGAAAGGAGAAAAATGCTTGAAGCTGACGGTAAACCAAAGCATGGACTTCACCGAGAATGAGATTATTATTAATTGCACTGTGATGGATAAGAGGCTGCAACAGCTGATTGATTACATAAGACAGTATTCCTTTTCCCTGAAGGGAATGTCCCAGGGAGAGATCTACAATGTGCCCCTAGAGACGATCCTTTATATTGATTCTGTTGATGGAAGGACATTTTTCTATTGCCGGGATAGGATTTATGAGTCAAAGAAGCCCTTATATGCTCTGGAAAGGCTCTTAATCAATACTCCTTTTGTACGCATTAGTAAAAACTGTATTCTGAATATCAATGCCCTGAAAAGTGTACGGATTTTGCTAAATCATAAAATGGAAGCCAGCCTGACAACCGGGGAGAAGCTGATCATAACCCGTAAATATATTGAAACTGTCAGAGCAAAATTGGAAAGTTAGGAGAGTAGCCATGAATAGAATCCGAAAATTTTTTATACCGAATCTTTGCATTTCCTTTACCCTGGTTTTAGTATTTGTATCCCTTCTAAATCTCATCAGAGGTCGTGACTTTAATGGCTTCAGCCAATGGATCTTACAGTTTGCAGCCCTAATACTGCTCCTTGGAATAGCTGATTACCTCATAGAGCAAATAAATTTTAAAAAATGGACCATTCAATTGCTCCTGGAATTCATAACGAATTATGCGCTGTTTCTTTTGGGAGCTTATTCTCTCGGATGGTTTCAATTTCAAGCGGAAAATATCATAAGCTATACAATCACCTATATCCTTGTTTTTGCTCTTGTTTATTACCGTTCTTATAAACAGATCAAGCAGGATGAGGAGATGATTAACCGTATTCTGCAAAATAGGAACAAATGAATTTCTTGCTAGCAGGAAATATTTAGCATATAATATACTTATGGAAAGGGTTCCATGCATCAGAATGCCAAAGGGGGTTATTCTATGGAAAGAAGAGCGATTAAGGTAAATGCACCAATGAACAAGAAGCTTGCTATGAAGGTGATACCGGGACATTTTGCGACCAGCAGTTCACACATTAATCAGTATCTTGATTTGACCAGCATGAAGACCAGACAGAGCGAAGCAGCCGAGGCAGCCAGAGTACTGGCCAGGCAGTATGTGAACAGCGCCATTGTAGACACCATCGTATGCCTGGAGGGGTGTCAGGTCATCGGAGCGTTTCTGGCGCAGGAATTAAGCACAGTGGGCATTAAATCTATGAATATGCATCAGACCATCTATATCATAACTCCTGAGTATAATTCCAGCGGACAGATGATCTTTCGGGAGAATAACATGCCTGCCGTATACGGCAAGCATATCCTGCTGCTGGCAGGTTCGGCAACCACAGGTGATACTCTGAAGAGAAGTATAGACTGTATCAAGTATTATGGCGGAATGGTCGAAGGGATCAGTGCCATCTTCAGTGCCGTGGCTGAGGTGGAGGGGGTAGCAGTTCACTCCATTTTCAGGGCTAAGGATGTTCCTGATTACATGAGCTATAATATTGGGGAATGCCCTATGTGTGAAGCAAAGCAGAGACTGGAAGCCATCGTAAACGGAAATGGATACATAAAGTTATAGATACATGCAATTTAAGTTATTTATGTATTTTTAGATGAAATAGGGCCCATATAGATACACCTGACTCGCCTTTACCCCTCGCAGCAAAAACAGCTGCGAGGGGTAAAGGCG
>JAJUHH010000566.1 GCA_029267975.1 Clostridiales bacterium | reverse complement strand
GATCCGGTACCTGAAAATCAAAGTGCATCTGCTTCTGTTGCTTCCCATCCTCCTCAGGCCAGATTGGAGCTTCATAATCCTCTTCTGCACTAAACAATAAGGTCATGCCGTCGCTGTTTTGCACACCTGGCAGATCATACAAACAAATTCTCTCCCAGCCTAAAAGCTTCTCATAAAAATCACATAGCTTGTCCGCATCCTTGCAATCAATGATAATATCACCAATACGAATCCCTTGAATCATAATATCTCCTCCTTCACCTGTTATAAAATAAATTGCTAACCATATGATAGCACATTTTCAATGGAATATTCTACTAATTTCTTCTAAAGATAGATAAAACAACACCTCCTTTTGATCATGATAATATCAGCAGCCGATCTTATGCCAAGATAATATCCTTTGCTGATGGTTCAGAAGGAGGTGTCAGTAATCATTATGAAATTAATTATGCTTCCTTATATTTGCCGTAATACAGCATGGTTGCCAGCATTCCCAGCAGAAGAAGGCCGATACATAATACGAAAGGCAATATTTTTGAGATATCACTTAACACACCGCCTATGTAGCCAAAGGGTACACTCACTAACATTACCGTAGTCTGCAATAATGCTAATATGCCGGAACGTTCCTCCGGGTTAACATGAATGGCTACCAGAGACTCTCTGAGGGTTCCGAGAACTGCAGTACCCAGGGCTTCAAAGACTAAGGATACCGATAAGATCACATAGCCCCACACACTGGTACCGGAGATTGAGATCAATAGCAAACTACCGATAATTGCGCTAAGAAAGCCTCCCATGAGTGGCCATTTCAGCTTAGCCTGCCGGATATGTGCGATCACAGTAAAGAAAAGTATGATAGCCAGAATACTCTTTACCATAGGGAAGATAGGAAGCATGGTATCCGGAATCCCAATACGGCGGGATGCAATAATCTGCCAGAAGGTCATTCCTATCATTCCAACGATTTCTACCAGTATACTGATTACAATGGCAAAGATGGTTCCCTTGGAAGCAAGTATCTGACTGACAGCTTTTTTGTAACCGGACAGCATCTCTCCCCAGGACTTGTCACGGGATTCCTCCCTTTTTATCTTGCCCACTGCTGTTTCGGTAGAGAATTTATATAACAGAAACAGTTTTAAGGTCATAATCACAAATGCATTAATATAGAGAATTCGTATGGCCGGTACCAGGGTCAGCCTGGATACCATAACGGAGGAAATGGGTGCGAATAAGGCAGAAAGATTACCACAAATCAGTACCCATGAATAGATTTGAGTTATCTTATCCTTGGGAGCATCCTCAACCAGGAGACAGTCCCAGGACACTGTGGTTATCTTCATCATACCGTTAAGAAGTGCAGCAACTACGAAGAACCAAAAGCCCTGACTAAAGGCCCAGATCAGGCAAGGGAGGCTCCAGGCCAGAAAATCAAACACCATGGTGCTAAGCCTTCGTCCCAGTTTATCTATGATCAAGCCTGAAAAAAAGGCACATATCATCTGAGAAAACATATAAATCGAGCTAATGATACCCACCTGTACATCATCCATACCCAAGGACAGCATGTAGACACTGGCATATGGCAGACACAGGTTCATGGAAAGTCCCCACATTGGTTCAGTATAGACACAGGCTCGGGGATTGCCTCTTAATTCAAGCAGAGTTCGTAATAGATGATGCTTAAGAAGTAATTTTTTCATAGTTCCATCCTACTTTTTCTTTCATATTTTATGAAGTATCTTTTGTATAACATTTGGACACAAATGATTGGGTGAGATTCGAAAATCTCACCCAACAAATATAACAATATTGTACAAAAAATTTGAAGGAATTGCAATATGATCTTGGAAAATCACACTTCCCTATTCCACACTTTTCAGGGCTTTATTTTAATACCCGTTTCGACGTTCTTTATGGAACCCTCTATCATCTCGGAGGTCTCT
>JAJUHH010000565.1 GCA_029267975.1 Clostridiales bacterium | reverse complement strand
GTGATATGCTTTTACTCCCATGACCTGCTCCCACCTGACAAGAAGATAAGGAATCTCCTGATGAAGGAGGTCACCATACATACGATGAACCAGCTTTTCCCTTTGCTCTTTGCTGCTGTCTGCTTTACATAAGAGTATGATTTCATCTCCCATGATACTGATCTTACCCCGTCCGCTCGTGTGTATAACCTTAAGGCGGTATTCTCTTCCCCAAAGATAAAGAACATCTCCGGTATTGTAATCAAGCTCCCCCTTGGGATGCCTATTCTGTATTTTGCTTTGCTGCTTTATTATCCATTGGAGTCTGGAAGTAACAAAGTGCTGGATCTCAGCATCACTGATTTTCATTGGCGCCGAAATATGGACTCTTCCGTCCGGGGGAAGGATACGCAGGTACATGTTCTTAATTCGTTTTCTCTCAAGCTCAATCGGGATGCCGTTTATTATAAGCTGCTTCATCTGTTCTCCTAACCAGTGTTAATCAGACTATATTTATCTGATAAAATTATGTCTTTTACTTAGTTCTTTTCGTCAAATTCAAGTTTAGCCTGTCTTGCCATAATTTCCCTTAATGGGAATTCTTCTTTGCTGATTTTCTCCTGCGAGGTGCTGTCTTCTTACCTTCCTGAGTTTTCAGCGTAACTTGCTTCTCCTTATCTTCTGACTTTAAGGACACCCACATGGAGCTTCCTCCCTTGCCGTCAGATTTGATCTCAAGAAAGTCAAATTTCTTTAAAAACTTGGAGAGCTTGGTATCTCCGTAATTACGTACATCAAAGTCAGGATAGCGCTTCACCAGTCTGCTGCCCAACTCACCCATGTTCATTCTCTGGTCATCGGCATCCACCTCATTCATCATCTTGAGTATGGCTGCTTTGATGATATTTATATCTGTCTTATCCGCTGTCTTATCTGAGACAGCCTCAACCTTTTCATGACCTGCCTCCAGCTCAATACTTTTCTTCTCTGTCTCAGCCAGTACATCCAGATATTTAAACTGATTGCAGGCAGCAATGAAGGGCTTGGGTGTCTTCATCTCTCCCATCCCCACCACCAGCATGCCGGATTCCCGGAGTCTGGAAGCCAGCCTGGTAAAATCACTGTCACTGGACACAATACAGAAGCCTTCCACATTCCCTGAATATAAGATATCCATGGCATCGATGATCATAGCGGAATCCGTAGCGTTCTTACCTACGGTGTAGCCATACTGCTGTACTGGATTAATAGAATTCTCAAGAAGCACATCCTTCCAGGACACCGTGCCCGGTCTGGTCCAGTCACCATAGATACGCTTATAGGTTGCAACCCCATAGTTCGAGATCTCATCAAGAATGAACTTAATATACTTTGCAGATACATTATCTGCATCAATTAGTACTGCGAATCTTTTTTCTCCCAGCATAAATCCTCCCCAATATTCTGATGTAATCCTTTCTTTATCATGCTTACCGTAGAAACATGTAAAATATAATTTCCCTTCTCTGATTATTTTCCAGTTGGCTGGCAATAATGCAGACAAGGAGGTGTATTTATGATCGCATTTATCAAAAATAACAGTTTGATCATTTTAAAGAAAAAATTTATCCTACTATATTTATTAAATGTAACCGATATCATTTTTACCTTGCTGCTGCTTCAGACCGGATACTTTACTGAGATAAATCTGTTTATGACAGGGATTGTGCAAAGCCCGCTCATCAGTCTGCTGCTTAAGGTCCTATTCCCGGCAGTCCTGCTCTATTATTTATATCAGCAGATCATAGATGCAGAGCTGGATCAGCTGCGGGTTGCCAATATTGCCATTAATATTTCTCTGGCAGTCTATGCTATGGTGAACCTATCGCATCTGCTTTGGACAGCAATGCTGCCACTCTTAATCTACTTTTATTAATATGGAGCATTTTTCTTACCTGCTTATGCAGGCTGTATTACCTCAGCAGCAGCTTTAATAATTT
>JAJUHH010000564.1 GCA_029267975.1 Clostridiales bacterium | reverse complement strand
TGCTGATGTCCATATGCCCCGGACAAATGAGACAATCCGTTAACAGATAGGTGTCCATGCCCAGAGCAGAGGCACACATATCCTCCACAACATCATTGCCTACCATAATACAATCCCCAGGCTCCTTACCTATCCCTGCAAGCACCTCTTTATAGTATTCCAGCTTTGGTTTACAATAGGAGCTGTTTTCATAGGTGGTAATCAGCGCAAAGTCCGTAGGATTAAGCCCTGCCCAGCCTATACGTGTATAGGTAGCGATCTGTGGGAATAAGGGATTCGTTGCAAGGGCCACAGAATATCCCTTTTGCTTTAGACACTCAATACATTCCTTGGCATGGGGATGGGTATAGGTGGTCCATCTGGCCTCCTCAAATTCCTTCTGGTAAAACTCTTCAAACTGCTGCTTCATCAGAAGGGTCTCCTCCCCCATCAATGAAACAAAGACAGTCCAGAATCTCTGCTCATTGGTCATGCTTCCGTCGTTCTCCAGCATTGCTTTGGTTACATATAACACAGCCCTTTTAAAGCTCTGCGCTTCGAAGCCATATTCCTCAAATTTCTTCGTCAGTGCACTAAAATAAGCCTCCAAAAACTGCTCCTGACTTGGCATGGGCAGTAAGGTTCCATCCAAATCAAAGATAAAGGTATTCAAGGCTATCTCCTCCGTCCTCATGTCTGTTCTCCCGATGAATATGCATGCTGTATTCAGGCCTTCAAAGGGGCATAAAATTGTTTGTTTACATACTAGCAAATCTCCCCTGACAATTCAATCCTTATCCCTTATGACAGTTCCTGATCTCAATACACCCTCTGATCATTGTATATCTCTTGCTTATGCAGCCTTGAAACTACCTCAGTAGTAGTTTTAATAATCTCAGACTTTCCTGAAAGGGAGGATAGCGCAGGGGGATATCGATAAGAGTTGATTTCTTCAGGATGCTCTTCTTATGGGAAAAGGTGTTAAAGCTGTCCTTCCCGTGATAGCCACCCATACCGCTGTTACCTACGCCGCCGAAGGGCATATGGTTTGTTGCCAGATGCATAAGGGTATCATTGATACAGCCACCCCCAAAGGACAGGCTGCGAAGGACCTTACGTTCTTTCGCACCTTTATTTGTAAAATAATACAAGGCCAGGGGCTTTGGCCGTTTACGCAGCATTGCGATTACTTCATTCAAATTGTGATACTCCAGCACCGGTAGAATTGGCCCAAAGATCTCTTCCTGCATGATTGGGCTCTTCCAGTTTACCTGATCGATCAGAGTGGGAGCGATCTGCCTGGTCTCCTTGTTGAAGCTTCCCCCGAAGATCAGGTGTCCGTCCTGAAGCAGTCCCAGGAGTCGCTGAAAGTGCTTCTCATTGATGATCTTAGGGTAGCTCTCATTGCTGCTTGCATCCGGTCCATAGAACTTAATGATATACTTGATCATCTTCTGCAAGAGCTCTTCCTTTACCTTATGGTGAACCAGCAGATAATCTGGAGCGACACAGGTCTGGCCTGCATTTATGAACTTCCCCCATACAATCCTTTTGGCAGCCAGATCAAGATTTGCAGTCTCATCCACGATACAGGGGCTTTTTCCCCCAAGCTCCAGAGTAACCGGCGTAGGCGCTCGGAGGCAGCTTTCATGACTGTTTTACCTACTTCGACACTTCCCGTAAAGAAAATATAATCAAATTGCTGCTGCAGCAGTGAGGTGTTGGCTTCTCTTCCGCCTTCAATGACTGCAACATATTCCTTAGGAAATACTTCTGATATCATTCTCTTTATTACCTGTGAGGTATTGGGGGAATAGCCTGAGGGCTTGAGAACAGCACAGTTACCTGCCGCAATAGCTCCGATCAAAGGGGCTATTGTTAACTGGAAGGGATAATTCCAGGGCGACATAATTAACACCACTCCATAGGGCTCTGCATATATTCTGCTCATAGCAGGAAAATTCGTAAGCGGTGTTCTGACCAGC
>JAJUHH010000563.1 GCA_029267975.1 Clostridiales bacterium | reverse complement strand
ATGACATCGACCTTTTTGAAGAGCATACCTGGGGAGCAGATGTTAAAACCTGGCTTGGTCCCAATCGTGTCTATCGTAAGAAGGAATTCCTGAAGGAAAAACAAAAAGACAATTACAGATTTATGGAGCAGTCCTGGCAGGAACAAAGGGACAGGGCTGACAATAGTATTCAGACATTGCAAAAGGTAAGGCTGCTTGTGAATAAAAAGAAGAATGCTTCGTTTCATTTGTTCAACCCCGGCAGCCGTAGCTATACCGGTTGGGTATCGCTAAAAAGCCTGGATAAGGATCTGTCAGGCTGCAGCATCCAACAAGGCGGGATACCGCTTCCCATTACCAAAATTGATGGGGCTTGGTCTTGCTTTGTATCTGAGCTGGCCCCCTTCATAACGGTACCAATTCATATTACAGAAGGAAGGGAATATCAGGGTAGGCTGTCGGTAAGTAAGTCGGAGAAGAAGATTGTGATTGAGAATCATCGCTATCGCCTGACTTTCTCTGAGAAGACGGGAGAGATCTACGAGCTCTATGATAAGGTGCTGGCATCGGTTCTGTTACAGAAGAAGGGGGATCAATCCGTATTTGCCTATCAATATGACCGCTATGGAATAAAGGACATTACAAGCTATCTCAGAGAGTATGCTTACCGTTTCTCTACCTGGGGGATCCAGGATTACGGCAGAGAAGCTTATCCGGAGTGTGATCGAAGAACCTATCGTCCTAAATTCCAGAATTATTCCATCGATCTCGACACCCTGACATTAAACTTTGTAGCCAGAGAAAGCTCCGAAAAATATGGGGATGCAGAGAAGGTGACGCTGGAGATTACCTTACCGCCGGCCGGAGATGAGATCTATCTTAATGTAAGATTGCAAAATAAGAGTGAGACACCCTATATTGAATCGGGCTCCCTTCTGTTTCCTGCCGACAGTGAGAAGAAGATATATCGTATCAATAAATCCAATACCGTCCTTGACCCGGCCAGGGATATTGCAGATAATGCAAATCATGTGTTTTATTGCCTTGAGAATTTTATATCGGCCAGGGATGAAGCGTGCGGAATATGTATCGTAACGAAGGATGCTCCCCTTGTGGCCTTGGGTGAGACCGGAGTATATCAGTATAGACCTAACTATCAGTCACCGGAGGAGCCGGTTATGTACTTTAATCTCTTTAATAATATGTGGGGTACGAATTTCCCTCAGTGGATCGGCGGAGATTTAAGCTACCGTTACGTATTATATGGGTTCCGACAGGAGCAGGAGGCAGATAATTTAGAGAGAGCCTCGATGCTGCAGGAAGGGATCGAGGTGACTGGTCACAGCTTAGCCAGGGACTGTCTCGCATTACCAAAACATATGCAGCTCATTACGGTAAGAGAAGCTGAGGATGGGTTGCTGATACGGCTCAGGGAATTGTCCGGAAGGTCAGAGGTCAGAAGACTGCGAGTTGACGGCTATGATATCGTGCCGGTTGACTTTCATAACAGGGCATTTGGAAGTGGAGTGCCGGGATTACTGGAATTTGAAGCAAAGCCCTATGGCATCTATTCCTTCCTGATTAAAAAATAAGTATTTGAGAAGGAAGAAAAGAAATACTAGCGATGGAAGGACTGTAAGGAAGCGCATCATACATAAGAAGGGAAAGAATATCCGATGAAACTAACTTATTACGGAACAGCTGCCGGTGAAGGCTGGCCCGGAGTTTTTTGCAACTGTGAGATATGCAAGGAGGCCAGAAGGCTGAAAGGTAAGAATATCCGTACAAGATCGCAAGCACTGATCAATGATGATTTACTGATCGATTTAACACCGGATACCAATATGCATAGTCTCGTATATGGTCTGGATCTTGAAAGGGTGAATCATCTGTTGGTGACCCACAGCCACACGGATCACTTTCATCCAGCGGACATTGAAATGCTCCGAGAACCCTTTGCCTATCATCGGGAGCAGTTTCATATCT
>JAJUHH010000562.1 GCA_029267975.1 Clostridiales bacterium | reverse complement strand
ATACTACCTAAAATGATATTAATAAAGTAAAAACCGGTAAGTAAACTAAGATATGATTCACTCACTAAATAAAAATAGGATTATTCCTCAAGTTAATACCATTAATATTCTTATTTGAGTACTGCGTATTGGTTATGATGTGAAGTAATATGATCGATTCTAAAGTTACCAGCATTATATTTTCTTGGTAAAATATATATGCTATAATACATACTGGCTTCAAACAGAGCTGATAAAGGGAAATTACCCTCAGTCTTTAATTTATATGAGCGATAGGAAAGGCATGATTTTTATGAAATTACAAAAGCTGCTTAGTTATACCCGTAAAGCACTTGATGATTATAACATGATTGATGAAGGAGATAAAATTGCCATTGGAGTATCCGGCGGCAAGGACAGCTTAACACTCCTTTATGCTTTATCTCATTTAAGGCGTTTCTATCCAAAGAAGTTTGATATTGAAGCAATCACTGTCGGCATGGGTTTTCAGGAGATGGATTTTTCACCGGTTGAGCAGCTTTGCAAAGAGCTTGGTGTAAATTATACCATCGTAGATACAGAAATAGCAGAGATCATATTTACCCACCGTAAGGAGACAAACCCCTGCTCTCTCTGCGCCAAGATGCGCAAGGGTGCCTTTAATGCCAAAGCAAAGGAGCTTGGCTGCAATAAAGAGGCCTATGCCCATCATTATGATGATGTAATAGAAACTATGATGATGTCCCTGATTTATGAAGGAAGATTCCACTGCTTTTCTCCGGTTACCTATCTTGAGAAATCAGATATCACCTTGATCAGACCCCTGATATACGTAAAGGAGGCAGATATAAAGGGCTTTCGCAATACATATAAGCTGCCAGTCATTAAAAATCTGTGTCCCGTTGATGGCTATACCAAGCGCCAGTTTACAAAGGAGCTGATAAAAAGCCTGCTGCCGGAAAGCCCCGGACTTAAGGAACGACTGTTCCATGCTGTTCAGACAGGCAATATACCAGGCTGGAATAAGGCAAATGAACAGCCTTAATATATTAATTCTTGAAAGGAATATTTCTATTATGTGGAAGAGAAAATTATGTCTTGCTGCATCCGACAGCTTTGGGATGTCCACCAGCGATCAAATTAAAGCCTTTGCACAAATTGGATTTGATGGCTTTTTTACAGACTGGCAGAAAGATCTTCCCATCGGTGATTATGTTCGCACAGCGAAGGAAACCGGTATGATCTACCAGTCAATCCATGCACCCTTTGGACATTCCGCCGATCTATGGAATGAGGATGAAGTAAAGGGAAAACTGGCACTGGATGAGTTACTTGCATGCCTGGAAGACTGCAAACGTTGGGAGATCCCGATCATGGTAACCCATGCCTTTATCGGCTTTGAAGATCATACACCGACACAGATCGGTTTAGAGCGCTTTGGTCAACTTGTGAAAGCAGCTGAAGGCAGCGGCGTTAAAATCGCATTTGAAAATACTGAGGGGGAAGAATATCTCTTTGCTCTGATGGATGAGTTTGAAGGCAATGCGTCAGTTGGCTTCTGCTGGGATTCCGGTCACGAAATGTGTTATAACCATTCACAAGATCTGCTGGCAAGGTTGGGCAACCGTTTGATTGCCACCCATCTGAATGACAATCTCGGTATCCGTGACTATAGCGGTAAGATCACCTGGATTGACGATCTCCATCTGCTGCCCTTTGATGGGATCGCTGATTGGGATTATAATGTAGAACGACTGATAAAATGCGGATATGACGATATACTTACTTTTGAATTAACGACAACTTCCAAACCAGGCCGTCACGAAAACGACTTGTATGCCAAAATGGAACCTATGGAATATCTTACTGAAGCCTACAAACGTGCCTGTCGCATCGCTGCTAAATTCGAGTCTATGAAAAGAATGGGTTAAATAATTAAAACAGCTTTGTATGATGGTAAAAATTTATACAAAGCTGTTTTATATAAAACTGTT
>JAJUHH010000561.1 GCA_029267975.1 Clostridiales bacterium | reverse complement strand
GGTGAACTTAATTATATCAAAAACAGGGGGTCATTGTTATTTTATTTTTAAAAACTTTGTATCCCTTGAAAAATAAAGGTTTTGATAGAAAAACGGGGTGTCGGACTTGACACTACCGCATAGAGTAAGGGGGTGATGAAATGGAAAGAGTCGTGTTTCATGTGGATGTAAATTCCGCTTTCTTAAGCTGGGAAGCGGTGGAACGATTGAAGCAGGGAGAAGAGCAGGATCTGAGGGAGTTTGCCTCGGCTGTGGCCGGTGACAGGAACAAGCGTCATGGTATCATACTTGCAAAGTCAACCCTGGCCAAGCAATATGGGGTCAAAACCGGAGAGCCGATTGTCGATGCTCTGAAGAAATGTCCTAATCTGGTCATGGTTCCGCCCAGGCATCATCTCTACGAGGAATATTCCAAGGCATTTACAGACATTTTAAGCGAATTCTCTCCATGTATAGAAAAATGTTCTATTGACGAGGCCTATTGTGATATGACAGGGATGTCAAGCCTCTTTGGTCCACCCATAGAAGCAGCCCATAAGATCAAGGATAAAATTCGTAAAGAGCTTGGATTTACAGTCAATGTAGGGATATCCAGCAACAAAATACTGGCTAAGATGGCTTCGGATTTTAAGAAGCCTGATCTGGTACATACCTTGTATCCATGGGAGATAGAAGCGAAGATGTGGTGCTTGCCGGTTGGGGAGCTTTTTTTGTGGGCAAATCAACAGTAAAGAAGCTAAATGACCTGGGAATATACACCATCGGTGATCTGGCTAAGACAGATGTGGCGATTTTGAAGGCTCATTTGAAAAAGCATGGGGAAGTGATCCATGACTTTGCCAATGGAATCGATTCTTCCGTGATCTCACAGGAAGAGGTAAAGAATAAAGGTCTTGGCAATTCAACCACCATTGCATTTGATGTGGAGGATGAGTCCACTGCCAAGATGATCCTGCTATCTCTGGCGGAGACTGTTGCATCGAGACTTCGAAGCGACGCAATGATGGCAAATGTAGTGTCTGTCAGTATCATTGACTGTGAATTTCGTCATTCCTCCCACCAGATGACCTTACTAAGCCCCAGCCATAATTCGGACGAGCTGCACAAGGCTGCCTGTACGCTTTTTGATGAGCTCTGGGATGGTACACCCATACGCAACATGGGAATCCAGACCAGCAAGCTAATCTCGGATGCTGATTCCAGACAAATGAATCTTTTTAGCTTTGAGAAAGATGAGAAGAGGGAAAAGCTTGATCAGGCCATCGATAAGATCCGTAACCGTTTCGGCACAGCGGCGATCCAGAGAGCAAGCCTGGTTAAAAAGAAAGAAGATTAGAGGATGGGGTCAATTGCGGGAGATTATCCGAAGATAGGGAAACACCCTGTCGGTAATTTGTGGTCGATATTATTGGAAATATATGTAAGATAGCGATATAATATTGTCTGTAGGAAGCTTGTACTCCATCAAGAATAAAGGAAAGGAGGGCACAAGCATGAGAACAGCGATATTATATCTATGTATAGCTCTTGCCTTGGCTTGCACAAAGGAGGAAGAAGCAGAAAGATGCCAGGGGGATCAGAAGCTTAAGACGGCTATGGTGGAAACCGTCCAAAAGCCTCTGACTGCCATGGATGCACTTGATCTGGTGAAAGAAATATATGCTGCAAATTTTATTAAGATAGAAAATGATCATGAGGACAGCTATTATTATAAGCTTTCCTTTGCAGATTATTATCTGGTCTATGAGGGACAGGGTGAGACCGAGGATGATTACCTGATTCATCTGTATGAATTTGTAGAGGATGATGCTGAAACAGGAATCGGTCACTTTGTAACCTATGGCTGGTATACCGTGAACAGGAACAGCGGAGAGATTACAGAGCAATCTTAGTCCACTTACCACCGGAGAAGCGAATATAAGAGGCCACAAAACGGAAGCATTGATCCACCAGCAAGGCAATCCAGGCCCCGTGCAGACC
>JAJUHH010000560.1 GCA_029267975.1 Clostridiales bacterium | reverse complement strand
CAGTATACAACCGCTTATGATATGGGGCTGATCGGGATTGCCGCTTCTGAGAATGAAACAATCACAGAGATTTGCCAAAAGGGGACTTCCCGTAATGTATTGGTCAGCGGTGAGGATATTACCTGGACGAACACAAATAAGCTGGTAAAGAAGTATAGCGGGCAGTATTTTTCACATGCCATTGGATTAAAAACCGGCACAAGCACCATGGCAGGTAAATGCCTGATCGCTGCTGCAGAGGGCGGAGATAAGAAAGTCGTCTGTGTTATCATGGATTCCAGCTCAAGCGGACGCTGGGAGGATGCGATAGCACTGTTGAAATATGGACTCAATCAATGACAATATAAGGGTCCGCAATATGAGGATTGTAAATAGGGCATACGCTCGGACATAGGGGGATAATATGGATCAGCAGAATGAAAATCAGCAGAAAGAAAACCAATGGAATGAAATGCAAGAGAATAATGGGCAGATGAATAACAGTCAGACTGATTATAATCAGCCTAATCTTGGTCAGACCAACCAAGGCCAGCCGAATTATAACCAGCCTGGCTATGGTCAACCTAATTATAATCAGCCGAATTATGGTCAGCCTAACTATCATCAGCTGAATTATAGTCAACCTAACTATGTTCAGCCAAATTATAATCAACCTTATGGTCAGCAGTTTTATGGACAGCCCTTCTATCCGACCCAGGATCATAAGATCCTCAGCCAATCAGCCTTAGGCCTCTTTATTATGGGATTGGCCGTAATCCTGACGCAAATCATTGTAACAAGCGCAGCGGTGTATATCAAAGCGGATATTATGGAGACAGGGTGGTTTACATGGGTTTTGACTGCTTTTTCTATGATCGGTATTGCCTTGCCAACCTTCTATCTATTCTCAAGAAAAATACCGGATACACCCAAAGCTCAGGTGGTTCGCATAAAGCCCCTCACGTTCCTGGGAATATTCCTGGTATGTACGGCAGCCATGTACATCACCAACTTCTTTAGTATATTTATAACATTTTTGATTGCCTTGCTAAAGGGACAGAGCTATATGGACCTCAATCCGCTGACTGAGGTATTTACAGGAAGTAATTTCGTCCTCACCATGCTTTATGCTGCAATTGCAGCACCTATCGTTGAGGAAGTGATCTTTCGTAAGCTGTTGCTGAATAAGCTTCGCAGATATGGCGATGTTCCGGCAATCCTTATGTGTGGTTTTGCTTTTGGTCTATTTCATATGAACCTGTCACAGTTCTTCTATGCCGCTGCACTGGGTATGATATTTTCCTATATTACCATAAGGACCAATACCATTCGCTATAGCATCTTATTGCATGTTATGATCAACTTTATCGGTGCCGCAGCTACACCCTTTGCTACGAAGCCATCTTTGGTGGTATCCGCGATTATGGCTGCTTGGGTATTCGCCTCTATTGCGGCAGGTACAGTGATATTTTGCTTGAATATCAAAAAGATTCGTTTGTACCCTGGTATACCCCTGCAGAAAAAATCAAAGTACTTCTTTAATCCGGGGACAATTCTCTATACACTGATGTGTCTGATTATGATTGTAATAGCAACCGTTACTGCGTAAAAGGGATACAAAGCAGGCTGCTGCTGAACTACTTACCTGTGAAGGAAGTAATTCGGCAGCAGCCTTCTCGTTTGTGTCAGGATTAGCGAATTCTTACGGCGGTTCCGGATGCGGTGACCATAAGCATACCATTGTTTGTACCAAGAACCTCATAATCAACGTCTACGCCGACTACGGCATCTGCACCCATTTGATAAGCGCGCTGCGACATCTCCTGCATGGCCTGTTCCCTGGCCCGGATTAGTTCATCTTCATAGGTCCCGGAACGGCCTCCGAAGAAATTGGAGAGGCCTGCGGCAAAGTCTTTTATAAAGTCTACGCCGGAGATTACCTCACCGAATACAACACCGAGATAGTCAGTGATTTGTCTTCCTTCAATAGAAGGGGTTGTTG
>JAJUHH010000559.1 GCA_029267975.1 Clostridiales bacterium | reverse complement strand
ATTCTTCGGGTTTGCACGAAAAATGACGAGCTGTATGTTGGAAGTTATGAGGATATGATGAATCTCGCAGGCAGTAAGGACCCACTCAGGGTGTTTCAGCAAACGGTGGAAAGCTGCGCCCTGGTAATGGGACTACATGCTTGCAGGGAGCAAATATGGGCCACCTATTCTAAAGAAGAGCGGGACTGTATTGCAGAGTTTGTGTCTAGCTATGCACATAACAGCACGGTTCCCCAAAATTGGCGACTGTTTAATATGCTGGACCTGGCTTTCTTACATCAGGAAGGCTACGACATAGATAAGGAGATTATGGTTGATCATGCGCAAGCAATATTAGGCTATACCGTAGGTGATGGCTGGTATCGTGATGGTCAGTGCTTTGACTATTATTCCTGCTGGGCCTTTAATCTTTATGCTCCCATCTGGAATGATTGGTACGGCTACGAGAATGAACCTTATCTGGCCAGACGTTTTGAAGAGTGTTCCAATGAATTGATGAAAACATATCCAAATTTCTTTGACCGGGACGGCTTCACCAATATGTGGGGAAGGAGCGGTATTTATAGAAATGGGTCCACCAGCCCCTTATTTGCCAACTTCTTTTTGAAAAATCCTGCAGCAGATCCCGGCAATGCAAGACGGATCGCATCAGGTTCCCTCCTTCAGTTTATAAGCAGGGATGATTTCTTATATCAGGGAGTTCCTACCTTAGGCTTTTATGGTCAATATACGCCACTGGTGCAGGGATATTCCTGTGCAGCATCTCCCTTATGGCTTGGAAAGGCTTTCTTATGCTTGGAACTGCCGGAGGATCATCCTTTTTGGACGGCGGTGGAGAACAACGGAATATGGGAGCAGCTTGCGCAAGGTGAGATCAAGGAGACGACCCTTGATGGTCCGGCTCTGTGCTTTACAAATCACGAAGCCAATGGAGAGACCATCCTGCGCACAGGTAAGGTTTATAAGACTGCCAATGATATCCATGGCATGTGGAATTATGGAAAGCTGAATTACAATAGCAAATATCCCTGGGAAGCTACACCCATCAGGACAGACGATAATCCTCTGAGGGAAGAAGCCGCTAATGAAGAGGCCGCTAGGGAAGAAGCAAGGAAAGAGGAAGCGGCGAAGCTTGTATGTGAATCCCAGCAATATCTTTTGATTGATCCGGACAAAAAAGAAGTAAGCAGGGGAAATATAACCTTCTGGTGCGGTGAAAAAGACGGAGTCCTCTATCGCAGACAGTTTTTTGGAGCAAACCTTGAAACAGAGCAGCATTGGTTTCAGGCGATTAACCTCGCGGACTTTCCGGTAGAACGCGGAATAATGAGGGTTGATAAGCATCGACTGATTAAGAAGCCTGTGAGAATGACCCTTGGTTCCTATGGATTTCCTGATAATGCCGGACCAAATGGAGAGAAAACCGAGATCCTTCGAAAGACCCAAATCCTTCCTGATGGAAGCGTAGCGCAAGCTATTATTCTGATCGGTTATGATCATACGGGGCTTCAAAGACAGATGGCCATGACTTGTTATAGCGGCTGGGAGGAGTTAGAAATTATCCATAGCAGGGGAACGAATCCTGATTCGGAAAACTCTGTCGTAATCTATGCCTCTATGCAGGGGCGCAAGATGTATGGCGGTGCAGAGCCTTATGTATTGATCTCCCAGGTTATTACGGCAGAATTCCCGGAAGGGGGTATGCATGGTTGTGTATTTTCAGAGGATGAGCTATTCCCCATTAAGGAGATCAAATATGAGGATACCTATAAGACCGGTGCTTACGGTCCAATCACTGTAGTATTGAAAAACAATACAATAAGGAAGATCGACTTTGAGGGAATTGAAGCAGCCTTCTGATGTGCGTAAGGTGAAAGCTTAGCCTGCCTGAAGGTTACATATGGACAGAGGTTATTAAAATAATAATGATATTTGCATGATGATAAAATCCCAAGGCTTAATTGCCTTGGGATTTTTGAGTATGGATATTTT
>JAJUHH010000558.1 GCA_029267975.1 Clostridiales bacterium | reverse complement strand
TAATCATTCTCTTCTTCCTCATCATCCTTCATAATGGTATTTTTCATACCCTTAAATACCTGTTCAAGAAGATAGGATTCAAAGGACTTGCATGCATTCATTAACTCCTCATCCGTTGCATTGTCACTAATTTTTATGGTCTCTTCCAAGCCAGAGGTCTTTGAAGTCTGTGATAAATAATTACCGGCCACTGAGTTCAGTGAAGCTGAGCCTATGGGTATACTCATGTTACCACCTTAACCCTTTCTTATCTGAGATTATTTGCCTGCTGCAGCATCTCATCTGTTGCAGTAATAATCTTTGAATTCATTTCATATGCACGCTGGGCAACAATCAGATTAACCATCTCATCTACAGCCTGAACATTGGAGCCTTCCAAGTAACCTTGGCGAATGGTGCTCTGTACGAGTGTAGCATCCTCTGCTTCCAGACGAGGACCACCAGATGCATCTGTCGCAAAGAGCAGACTGCCTCCGCCCTTCTCAAGTCCGGCAGGATTATTAAACTGGGTGATTCCTATTCTCTGACCAAGAGATACTACATCACCGTTTTCATCAGATACAGCTATCTCTCCCAGTTCGTTAATTACAAGATCGGATGCACTATACTCAGGGCTGATTACGATTGCTTCTCCTGAGGTATTCAGCACCGGATATCCGTCGGAGCTGGTAAGGGTTAAACCTTCCGTACCAATAGCCATCTGAAAGGAGCCGTTTCTGGTATAGCCGATTCGTCCATCCGCTGTCTCTACCATAAAGAAACCTTTCCCCTGTATTGCAAAGTCGAAGTCATTTCCTGTCTCTGTCAA
The DNA here is from genome assembly GCA_029267975.1 of Clostridiales bacterium. GTDB lineage: Bacteria > Bacillota > Clostridia > Lachnospirales > Lachnospiraceae > Mobilitalea. The sequence goes on along the minus strand of JAJUHH010000558.1, from coordinate 1,194 downwards.
AGCCCCCTGTGTATATTGAGAAGTTATTGCTGAATTTCTTACACCCAGACCCACTTGTATTCCGTAAGGCTTAGGGTCACCGTTATTATCGGTAGACTGCGCCTGGATCGTCTGATAAAGCAGGGTTTTAAATTCTGCAGATTCCTTCTTATAACCTGTAGTGTTTATATTGGCCAGGTTATTAGAAATCGTATCAACATTTGTCTGTTGGGATATCATACCGGACGCTGCTGTCCATAAAGATCTCATCATATGCTTTTACCTCCAGCTATTTATACTTTGCCTACAGAATTTGCTGCAAGCTCCAGCGTACCGTCTACTGCTTTTATCACCTTTTGATTGGCTTCATATGCTCTGGTTATCGAAATCAATTCCACCATCTCAGATACTACGTTCACATTGGACTGCTCTGTATAGCCCTGCCTTACCAAGGCTGCTCCATCCACCGCTGTCGCACCTTCCAGCGCACGATACCTTGTATCTCCAACCTTAGTCAGATAATCATAGTCTTCAAAATCTGTAATTCTTAACGTATCAATATATTCTCCATCCGCATATACCGCTCCGGTAGTATCAATCACAACCTCTGCCGCGTCCAGAGGAACCTGGAGCTGTCCGTCTTCGCCCATGACATGATTGCCGTCACCGTCAACAATATAACCATCCCTTGTCATGGTAAAGGAACCATTACGGGTATATTCCGTGGATACGACTCCCGCTTTATTGGTAACCTCTAAGGTAAAAAATCCTTTGCCCTCTAATGCAAGATCATAGGTACCTGAAGTCTGTTTCAGAGACCCCTGATCATGATTGGTATAAACCTCACCAAGCTTTACACCCAGACTCATCTTACCAATAGGACGATTATTATATGCTTCCGATGCATCCTTCACCTTCAAGGTTAACCATTGATCGAAGGATTGGGTTGTGGAGCTCTCCTCTTTATAACCAACCGTTGCTGCGTTTGCGAGATTATTAGAGACGATATCCAGCCTGTCCTGTTCATTCGTCATTCCGCTGTATGCTGTGTATAATCCTCTTACCATTCCACCAATCCCTTTCTAGGATGTCCTGAATCCATTGATGTCTATATTATCTGCATCCTTAATCTAATCCTGATAATTGCTTAATCCCTTTTTCCGGCTAAAAATTCAACATATTTACCGGTTCCGATCGCTACTGCTGTCATGGGGT